>JALWLB010000059.1 GCA_027081145.1 Campylobacterales bacterium | reverse complement strand
GATACAGTTGCAGCCAATGTCGCATACTCTAAAGCTATAGATGAGCAAAAAGTTATACAAGCTTTAAAAGATGCAAATGCTTGGGAATTTGTACAAAAATTAGATAATGGTATATATACTACAATAAATGAGTTTGGTACAAATCTATCTGGTGGACAAAGACAAAGAGTAGCAATTGCAAGAGCAATTTATAATAATCCAAAGATTTTAATTTTTGATGAGGCTACAAGTGCTTTAGACTCAAAAAGTGAAGAAAAAATTACAAATGCACTAAAAACAGTAACAAAAGATAAAATAACATTTATAATAGCTCATAGATTAAGCACAATCAAAGATGCTGATAAAATTATAGTTCTAAAAGATGGTAAAATTGTATCAATTGGTAAAAATAGTGAACTTTTAAAAAGCTCTAAAGAGTTTCAACACTTAAGCGGTTTACAAATATAAAAAATTATTATATACTTATTTTTTAACCTCAAAAGCTCTCTAATATCTAAATAAAGTTATTAGAGATATCTTGAACTTAAACTCTAAAGGACTTTATATTGAATAGTAAGAGTGTTTTATGGATTGGTATTTTATCTTCTGTTATTTTTATAATATTTTGTATAGTTACAAAATATGACCAAATATACCCAAATATACCTAAGACAACAGTAATTGAATCAACAGTTAAAACAGATGTAGATCAAAAACCTCTTTTTATTGATGAACCTATAGAGGTCGAGATAGAACAAAATAGATCAAAAAATTTTCAAACATTAATACACAATAGACCAATAAGCTTTGAAAAAGGGAGTGCCAAACTCTCAAAAGAGGGAAAACTTGCTTTAGATGAAATAATAAAACTTATCAAAGATCCAAATAGTACTCTGCTTTATGTAAATATAGATACAGATGATACAAAGAGTTTAACATTAACTAAACAAAGAGCTAAAAGTGTTAAAGAGTATCTAAGTAACAAAGGTATCAAAATAAAAGATAAAAAGGTTGAAATAATTTTAAAAAAGGATACAAAATGATCTATATAATTACTCAAATGTTATTTTGTTTGATAATAGCTCTTTTTCTTGGGTTTATTTTTGGATGGATTTTATCAACATTCATAAAAAATGAAAAACTTCAGAATGCAATCGAAGAGTTAGAGAGTTCACTCAAACAAAAAAATGTCATGTTAAGCGATATTCAACACAAACTAGAGACAAAAGATGAAGATTTAAAGATCATTCATAACAATTTAAAAGAGAAAGAAAAAGAGCTAATGATAAAAAGTATGGATTTAGAAGAGTGTCAAAAAAATATAAACAAATACACTAATCAAATCAAAAATTTAAATTTAAATTTAGAAGAGGTCTCTGTAGAAAATGAATCCATCAAAGCTGAAATAAAAACTTATAAAGAGCAAATCAAAGAGTATCAAAAATATGAACAAGAAAATGATAGTTTAAAAGAGGAGTTAAATAAATTAAATGAACAGATACTATCATGTAACCAAAGAGTAAAAGAGTTAGAAGAGCAATTATCAAAATCCAAAAATGAACTCTTAACCCTAAAAACAAGGCAAAATAGCAATCTTGAAAAATTAAAAAATAGTCCCCTAGAACTAAATACATCCAATCAAAACATCACACTTAGTGATACTTTAAAAAAAGATGAGAACTTAAATAATGATAAAGTAGCATCTTTTGGATTTGATGATGTAGCCATCGTAAAGCTTATAAAAGAGACTTTTGAAAAAATAAAACAAAAAAAAGATTAAAGAGACTTAATAATTTTTTAGTATAATCGATAAAAATATAATTAGGAACTATCGATTTTGTTAAAGTATGACAATATTAAAAAAATTATCTATAAGCTTGATCCAGAAAATGCACACTTTTTAGTAGAACTATTACTAAAAAATGTAGCATATTCAAATTGGCTCTTATCTAAGATATCTAAACATTTTAGCCTACATGATATCTCTCTGCAACAAGAGCTATTTGATACCACTTTTGCTAATCCTGTAGGTTTGGCAGCTGGATTTGATAAAAATGCAACTATGTTAAAAGCACTCAGTGCACTTGGATTTGGGTTTGTTGAGTTTGGAACTATCACTCCAAAGCCACAAAGCGGTAATGAGAAACCTAGAGTTTTTAGATTTGTAAATGAAGAGTCTTTACAAAATGCTATGGGATTTAATAATGATGGGTTAGATAAGGTTTTAAAAAGGATTAAAAAAAATTCACCCTATTCGATTCCAATTGGAGCAAATATTGGTAAAAATAAAACAACAAAAAATGAAGACTCTTTAAAAGATTATGGGATTCTCATCAAAGGATTTGAAAAATATAGTAACTATATTGTTATAAATATCTCTTCTCCAAATACTCCAAAACTTAGAGACTTACAAAATGAAGAGTTTATAAGTGAGCTTTTTCAAATGGGAGTTAGATTGACAAAAAAACCAATTTTATTAAAAATTGCTCCCGATTTAGAGATAGATGATGCTATAAATTTATGTCAAGTTGCATTAAATAATGGAGCAAAAGGTATAATTGCTACAAATACCACAATGGACTATTCACTTTTAAAAGATGCTAAAAATTTTGGAGGTATTAGTGGAAAAGTTTTAAAACAAAAAAGTTTTGAGCTTTTTGAAAATTTAGCTAAAGAGTTTTTTGGTAAAACTACACTTATTTCAGTTGGTGGAATAGATAATGGTACTGAAGCTTATAAAAGATTAAAAGCTGGAGCAAATTTGGTGCAAATTTATAGTGCTTTGATTTTTAAAGGACCTTCTATTGTAAAAAATCTCAATAAAGAGATTTTAGCTAAAATGAGGCAAGATGGGTTTAAAAGTATTAAAGAGGTTATCGGGAGTGATAGAAGATGATAAGAGTTATAGTAACTCTAAGTTTAATATTAGGAGCTTTAATGAGCAGTGCTTTACCAAAACACTACACAAAAACATTAGAGAATGGATTACAAATTGTTGTAATTCCTATGAAAAATGAATCAAATGTTATAACAACAAATATATTCTATAAAGTTGGAAGCCGAAATGAAGTGATGGGTAAAAGTGGAATTGCTCATATGCTAGAGCATTTGAATTTTAAATCTACTAAGAACCTAAAAGCTGGAGAGTTTGATACTATAGTTAAAGGTTTTGGAGGGGTTAATAACGCTTCGACAAGTTTTGATTTAACTCAATACTATATCAAAAGCTCATCAAAAAATTTAGACAAATCGCTAGAGCTTTTTGCTGAATTGATGCAAAATTTAAATTTAAAAGATGAAGAGTTTCAACCAGAACGCAATGTAGTATTAGAAGAGAGGCTTTGGAGAACTGATAACTCTCCTATGGGATACTTATATTTTAGACTCTTTAATAATGTTTATCTTTATCATCCATACCACTGGACACCGATAGGTTTTAGTAATGATATAAAAAATTGGACATTAAAAGATATAAAAGAGTTTCATAAAATCTATTATCAGCCCAAAAATGCAATTGTTGTAGTTGCAGGAGATATAGATCAAGATGAAGTTTTTGAAAAAACCAAAAAATACTTTAAAGATATAAAAAATTGCTGTGAGATACCAAAAGTTCATCAAATCGAACCAAAACAAGATGGAGCAAAAAGATTAACAATCTATAAAGATAGTGAAGTTCAAATGCTCTCAATTGCCTATCATATACCAAATTTCAAACATAAAGATCAAGTAGCACTCTCAGCTTTGAGCGAACTATTAAGTGGTGGAAAAAGTAGCAGATTAGATGAAATTTTGATAGATAAAAAAAGGTTGGTTAATACAATTTATGCTTATAATCTTGAAAATAAAGATCCAGGCATTTTTCTATTTTTGGCTATATGCAATCCAAATGTAAATGCTAAAGATGTAGAGAGAGAAATATTAAACCAAATTGAGTTAATCAAAAAAGAGGGTATAAAAAAAGAGGAACTTGAAAAAATAAAAATAAATACTAAAGCAGACTTTATCTTTAGTATGCAAAATTCAAGTACATTAGCAAATATGTTTGGAAGATACTATGCAAAAGGTGATATTAAACCTTTATTAGATTATGAAGAGCAAATTAATAAACTTACTACAAAAAATATTGTAGAGGTTGTTAAAAAGTACTTTATCCCAAAAAATTCTACAACCCTTATACTTAAAAAGGAGACAAATGAATAACTTACAAGGAGCGATGAGTGCTCTTATTACACCTTTTAAAAATGGTAAACTTGATGTTGCAACTTATGAAAAATTGATAAAAAGACAAATAAAAAACTCTATTGATGTTGTTGTTCCAACAGGTACAACAGGAGAGAGTGCTACACTAACTCACAATGAACACAAAGAGTGCATTGAGATAGCAGTAGCCGTTTGTAAAAATACAGATGTAAAAGTTTTAGCAGGAGCTGGTTCAAACTCAACTGCCGAAGCAATAGATTTAGCAAAATTTGCTCAAAAAATAGGAGCTGATGGAATTTTGAGTGTTACACCATATTATAACAAACCATCACAAAAAGGGCTATACAAACATTATGAGGCTATCTCAAAATCAATTGATATCCCTTTGATGATGTATAATGTTCCAGGAAGAACTGCGGTTGATTTAAGTGCTGATACCGCCATAAAACTATTTAATAATTGTAAAAATATTTATGCTATCAAAGAAGCAACAGGCTCAATGGAAAGATCGGTTGAACTTTTATCAAAAGAACCCAAACTATGTCTAATAAGTGGTGATGATGCTATAAATTATCCACTTATCATAAATGGTGGTAAAGGTGTTATTTCAGTTACAGGAAATCTTTTACCTGATAAAATATCTGCTCTAACTCATAGTGGATTAAGAGGTGATTTTAGCAAAGCAAAAGCTATAAATGATGAACTATATGAGATAAACAAAGTTCTTTTTTGTGAAAGTAACCCAATACCTATAAAAGCAGCAATGTATTTTGCAGGATTGATTGAGACATTGGAGTATAGATTACCATTAGTAAAACCAAATAAAAAAAATATGAAAAAAATTGAAAAAGTTGTCAATAAATATGAGATAAAAGGATTTTAGTGAAAGATAAAACATTAGTTATAAGTGGTGGAACTAGAGGAATTGGAAAAGCGATAGTTTATGAATTTGCTTCAATGGGAGTAAATATAGCCTTTACCTACAATTCAAATGAACAAGAGGCTAAAAAAATTGCACAAGATATCACTAACAAATATAATATAAAAACAAAATATTATCAATTAGATATACTAAAACCTGAAACTTACAAAGAGCTTTTTGAAGAAATTGATAAAGATTTTGATAGAGTGGACTTTTTTATATCAAATGCTATAATTTCAGGTCGTGCTGTAGTTGGTGGATATGGGAAATTTATGAAATTAAGACCAAAAGGGCTTAATAATATCTACACCGCAACTGTAAATGCTTTTGTAGTTGGA
>JALWLB010000058.1 GCA_027081145.1 Campylobacterales bacterium | reverse complement strand
CTATTATAGATATTTTCATAACCCCTTGCAAAATAAGATCTATTTGGCTCTCATCCATATCCCAAAGAGCCTTTTGCAGTGCTGGATAAAATGCGTCTGAGATCTTTATAAGCTCTTGTTTTATTCCATCTTTTTTTTGATAAAATTCAATCACAAAATGTAAAGCAGTAAGCACTACTAGTGCTAAAAGATATACAACAACAATTTTGGTTAAAACTTTTGTAGTGATTGATCTAAATTTTTTATTTTTTGTATTTGGCATTATTTATACTCTTTTAATATTGCTCTTACTATCTCAACTGCTGTGCCTGATATATTGTCTAATTTATCAATATAACTTAGTGGAGGATTATCTTCGGTAAAAAGATCAAATGTCATCAAATAAAAAGGAAATAGTAAAATCAATAAATAACGCATCATCTCTCCAAAGTCATACTTAAAAAAACAATCGTCAAAGAGAGATAAAATTTTATGAATTGATAATATATATAGTATATATTTATAAAGCTGTGTAAAAATGGAAAATGAAATGAGGTAAATTTACTTAAATATATAACTTTTTCGTGACACCTAGAAGTGGGTTTTGGCAACAAAATAAAGTTAAAAGTGAAAGCCTGACACCTTTATGCAGACTGTTTTTGGTTATTTTTAAAAATTTTAATCAAACTTCTTAATGCATCATTAATTGATTTTTCATTAGGAAAAAATTGTAGTATATCTTGATCAATTTTTATTTTGTTTTGTTCTTTTGATAAGATCGATAAGTGAGATTCTTTGAAACTTTTAATATTTTCTATATCTAAAAATTCGGTTATATCTTCGCCATTATCAAATTTTTTGTCAAACTCTTTTGCTGAAATACTCTTCATAAAGTTTCTCCTCATTTTTTCTACTTCTTCTTGCACTAATAATTCTTATAGCTTTATCTCTATAAGTATAAATAATTGTATAAAATTTTGTATCAATTTTACCAATCGCAGCAAATCTAGCCTCTGTATCTACATTTTTAGCATCTATAACAGCAACATCTCCAACAAATAGTTCTTGAGCTTTTTTAAAGTCGATACCATGTTTTTGTTTATTGGATAGACTTTTATTTTGATCATACTCAAACTCTATATACATTCATAACCCTAATTTATAACAAGCCAATTAAATTTATTATATCTAAATTGGGCCAATAAATTCAAGTAATTTATCCAAACAAAATTTTTCTATGAGATATCATGTAGGGAAATTGATCTGTTTTTTTATTAAAAGTTAAAGCCTGACACCTTTTCTTGTGGTGGGTTCAGTAGGATTCGAACCTACGACCACTCGGTTATGAGCCGAGTGCTCTAACCAACTGAGCTATGAACCCTCATAAAACCCGCCTTGTACAATGCAGGTTAAAAAAGGATGTTATTTTAGCTTGTTATTTCTTAAATAACCCTGTAATTTTGAGAGAATTATAAAATTGATCATATCTAAATGTTACTAAATTTTCTAAAATTCCAATCAATATCATAAATGTTACAAAACTACTTCCACCATAGCTAAAAAGAGGCAGTGGAACCCCTACAACTGGTGCGAGACCTATAGTCATTGCGATATTTACACTAACATATATAAAAAACATAAGTGCCAAAGAGAAGGCTACAACTTGAGCAAAATAGTCCCCTTTTAAATCCAATCCCAATATAAATAGATGCAGTATTAGCAATAAATACAACACCAACAAAACCAAAGCACCAATAAAACCAAATCTCTCTACATAAAAAGCAAAAATAAAATCACTAACAGCAATTGGCAAAAACTTAAGATGAGTTTGAGTAGCCTCCTCTTTATCTTTGCCACTAACTCCTCCTGAGCCAATTGCAATGATAGATTGTTGTACATGATAACTTGGTTTTTCACCTAAAAAGTCATTAATTCTCTTTTTTTGATAATCATGTAATAAGTTATTATAAATAAATGGAATAATCAATAAGATAGAAACAACAATTGGTACCCAAATCTTATAATTAATCCCAATAATAAATAAAACCCCAAACCCAATCATCAAAAGTATCAAAGCAGTCCCAAGATCTGGCTGTTTTAAAATCAAAACAAATGGTATGATAATATATATAGAAAATTTTAAAAATTGGGCTAAATTATAACCTTTTTTAGGATCTGGTGGAGAGGTTTTGATCAAATAAGCAATCATTAGTATAAGAGCTGGTTTCATAATTTCAGATGGTTGGATCATAAAGTGTGTAAAAGGAATTTCAATCCACCTTTTTGCTCCCAATTTTGAAACACCAAAAAATTGCACACTAACCAACAAAGCGATATTGATCCAATAAAAAAATGGAATAACCCAAAATATTTTTCTCCAAGGAATAAGAAAAAAAAGAAAAAATATTATAAATCCTATGCTAAAATAGACCACCTGTTTTGTTGCAAGAGTTGGATTCACCTCTAAGATAAGATAAAATGAGATTGCAATAATAGGAGTTATAATCAAAGGCAAAAGATAATCAAAATGTGTAAAGACGCGTCTATCTATCTGAAGCAAAACAAAATCCTTAAAGGTTAAAATGAAAATTATAGCACAACATGAAGCTAGAATCGACAAAATTTTACAAAATGAGCTACAAAAACCTAGAAATCAAGTTGAAAACTTCATAAAAACACATGGTGTTAGTATAAATTCTAAACATACAAACAAGTGTGGATATAAAATCAAAGCTGGTGATATTATAGAGTTCAATCTCCCAAAAGCTACCAAAACTAAAGCTATAAAGATAGATTTTGATATAGAGATTATTTATGAAGATGAAGATTTGTTGATAGTAAATAAACCACCATTTTTAACAGTGCATCCAGCTTCTAGTGTCAAAGAGCCAACTTTGGTTGATTGGCTAAAGTATAAAGGTATTTCACTATCGACTCTAAGTGGTGATGAAAGACATGGAATAGTTCATAGAATAGATAAAGAGACAAGTGGTGCTTTGGTGGTCGCTAAAAACAATCATGCTCATAAAGAGCTCTCATATCAACTTGAAAATAAAAGTATGGGAAGATACTATCTTGCACTTATCGATTTAGAGTTAAAAGAGAGTTTAATAGTAGAAAAAAAGATAGCAAGAAATCCAAACAATCGAATAAAAATGACTACTGCCAAACATGGAAGAGAGGCAAAAAGTGCATTTTTAAAACTTTTAAAATCTAAAAATAGTGATATTGAATTAATCGCAGCCAAATTATACTCAGGTAGAACTCATCAAATAAGAGTACACTTAGAATCAATTTCAAGACACATTTTAGGTGATAGCCTATATGGATTTAAGAGCAAAAAAGGTAAAATTAACCGAACTATGTTACATGCTTATATAATATATTTTATTCATCCTGTAACAAAGGAAGTTATTTTTAAACAAGCTCCTTTGTATGATGATTTTAAAGATATATTATCAAAACATTTTGAAATGGAGAAAATAGATGAACAAATTTCACCAAATTATCTGCTCAATAAGTTTAATACTACTTTTTAGTGGTTGTGCAAACAAAAGCATCACTCTCCCCTCTTTGGATACAGATGAGTTACCATCTTTTTCTCTTCCAGAATTTACATTTTTTGATGATTTAGAGATCGATAAACGATTACCATTAATTAATGGAGTAAAAGTTTATACAGATATGGATGAGGCTGCAATTGAGTGGAGACCAATTTATACAAGCAATATAAAAGGGTATAGAATTTTTAGAAAAGAGAATAAAGAGAGTAGATTTAAGCTTATAAAAATAATAGAAGATAGATATCAAGCACACTTTTGTGATACAAGATTAAAACCAAATACAACCTATACATACGCCATCTCATCTTATACACAAGATGATAGAGTATCTTCACTCTCAAAAGAGGCTACTATCAAAACAAAACCAGCTTTAGAAGAGTTGAGATACTTTGAAGCGATATCTGGCTTTCCAAATAGAATTAAACTTATATGGAGACCTCATCAAAACAAAGCTGTTATGGGCTATGTAATAAAAAGATGGAGCAAAGTTTTAAAAAGATGGAAAGAGATAGCAGAGGTTGAAAATAGATTAAACATTGAATATATTGATACAGATATTGAACCTATGAAAGATTATATATACCGTATTCAAGCAAAAACATTTAAAGGTGATCTATCAAACCCTAGAGATTCACAAAAAGCTAGAGCAAAAAATCTTCCTGCAACCATTAGAGGATTGCAAGCAACCAACAACTTATCAAGAAAGATAGAGCTTATTTGGAAACCAATCAATAATCCAGACTTGCTCTATTATAATGTTTATAAAAGCTCTTTACCAAATTCGCTATTTAGACAAGTTGGACAAACCAAAGCAAACTATTTTGTTGATCTATTGGATGAGGATAACAAAGTGGTATATTATAAAGTTACTGCTGTTGATAAGTATGGGCTTGAATCTTTTATGCCAAGAAAAGCCGCAAAAGGTATGAGTGCAAAAGCTATTGTGCCACCAAAACCAAATAAGGCAATTATTCAAAATAAAAGCGTAACTTTAACTTGGGTAAATCAAGATAGAAGAGCTGTAAAAAATAAAATTATTAAAAAATATAGAGATGGATTTACACTAGAGGAGAAGATCTTATACCCTACAAAGTTAAATACTTTTGTAGATACTGATGTTGAAGAGGGGAAAGTTTACTCTTATGTTATCATAGCAGTTGATAGTAGTGGAGTTGAATCACCTCCATCAAAAGAGATTAGAGCAGCTATAGTAAATATCCAATAATGCCAAATATTCAGACTAAAGAGTTAAGACTTAAAAAATTGCCACTTAGTTTAGATGGGTATGAGTTTAAATTTTTGGCAACAAATTCCAAAGGGGTATCTTTAGTATATACCAGTTTTAAAAATAGAGACTTTTTTCTAAAGATATCTCCAAAAAAAGATAAAATATTAATAAAGTATGACTCATTAACAAGATTATCTCCAGTTTATATCATACAAGATGCACTAAAAGCTTTTGTATCGCTACATGATATAAAATTGTGTAATGAAAATATATATAGAAAAAAAGAGTTCAAACATATACAAACTCCATCTAAATATCTAAAAAGTGTAAACTTTTTTTTAAAAGATTTTACATATTGCGATGAAATATCTATAGAGATTGGATTTGGAAGTGGCAGACATCTTTTGTATCTAGCAAAGATGAATCCAAATCAGCAATTTATTGGAGTTGAAATTCATAAACCATCAATTGAACAAGTTATAAAAAATTGTAAACTTCAAAATATAGACAATCTTTTGGTAGTCGATTTTGATGCAAGAATATTTTTACAACTCTTAGAGTCAAACACAATCTCAAATATATATATACACTTTCCAATCCCTTGGGATAAAAAACCGCATAGAAGGGTTATATCTGAAGAGTTTGTAAATGAAGCTATGAGAGTTTTAAAACAAAATGGCAAATTAGAGCTTAGAACTGATAGTGATAACTATTTTGACTATTCATTTAAAACATTTATGAAAACTTCTAGTGTTGATCTAAAAATTAGAAAAAATCACAATCTTTCAATCAGTAGCAAATATGAAGATAGATGGAAAAAACAGAATAAAAATATTTATGATCTAATATTAACAAATCACACCCTACATGATAATAAAAATGAATTTACTAAGCTTGAATTTGATAGATATATCTCATTTGATAAGATTGTAAAAAAGTTTAAAAATCACACAATCAGAGGAAAAGATTTTTTTGTACATTTTGAAGATATATTTATTATAGATAAAGATAGTGGAATCTTAAGAGCCTCATTTGGAGCATATGAAAAACCTGAGAGCAAATATATTTTATTTAAAGATAATAAGATACAATATTTTCCTGATACTATAATACCTATTGACCAGAATTTAAAAGCACACAAAACAATAAAAGAGTTCATATATGAGTAACATAATCCAAGCACAAGATTTGATTCTCTCTTATAAAGAGGATGAGTTTATTATAAAAAAGTGTAACCTTGAAGTAAAACAGAATGACTTTGTATTTATAACAGGTAAAAGTGGAAGTGGTAAATCAACATTTATAAAATCCCTTTATGGAGAGATAAAGGTTAGATCGGGGAATTTAAATGTTTGTGGATTTGATCTTAGTGATATCTCAAACTCTCAACTAAATTTACTAAGAAAACATATAGGCGTTATTTTTCAAGATTATAAACTTATAAATGAGTGGAGTGTAGAAAAAAATGTGATGTTGCCACTTATAATTGCAGGATATTCTAGCCAAATTTGCAAACAACAAGCAAGTAAACTTTTAAAACATGTAAAGCTCTTACACAAAAGCCAAAAGTTTCCACTTGAGCTTAGTGGAGGTGAACAACAAAGAGTTGCAATGGCAAGAGCTTTAGCACATAATCCTCTTTTGATTTTAGCTGATGAGCCTACTGGAAATTTGGATGATTATTCAAGCGAAGTTATTTGGAATCTATTAAAAAGTGTAAGACAACATATAGGTAGTACAATCTTTGTAGCAACACATAGAATTCCATCAACTTTAGGAATTGATTATAAACACTATTTTTTAGATGATGGAGTATTTCATGAAGTCTCTTAAGAGTTATTTGGCATTTATTATTCCGCTATTTATACTGCTATTTAGTATTCAATTTGCAATTATGTTAGATAGAAGTGTAAAATCTTATGAAGCAAAACTTAGTGGTGAATATACAATTGTGGTTGTTGCCAAAGATAAGATAAAAGTAGATGAATTAAAAAAAAGAATCCCACAAATTTCATTAATTAGTGAATTAGACAAACAAAGCTATTTAGAAAAGTTTAAAAAAGAGCTCTCAAAAAGCGATTTTGCACTTTTAAAAGCGACCTTACCAAATTTTTACTCAATAAAATTAAATACTCTGCCATCTGTTAGTGAATTAAATAGTATTGCAGCTACTTTAAAAGAGAGCAAAAATATAACAAAAGTAGAGACTTTTAAAAAGACTTTTAATAAATTTCATCAATTTTTAAAACTTACAAAAACAATTGTTTTAATTTTTTCATTTTTAATTTTTATAATAAGCTTTTTACTAATAATCAAACAGATGGAGATTTGGTCGTTAGAGCATAAACAAAGAATGTATATTATGGGTCTTTTTGGTGCACCTTTTTGGATCAAGAGTGCATCTTTGTATAAATCTGTCATTATTGGAGCTTTGATTTCAGCGATATTAACAAGCATACTATTTATTAATCTTCCAAATTTTCAAATCATAAGCACTATAACAAAAGATATAAATTTAGAGTTTTCAAATTTTAGTTTTGGTGATTTTTTAAAGCTAATTTTACTATCTCTAGCAATCTCTATCATATCTGTAACTACTATAATATTAAGGCAAAAGAAGGTATGAGTAGAGGAGTTTTTCTACTTTTTTTAACTATCTCTTTTGTTTTTGCAAATGTATCCAAAGATATAGATTCAAACAAAAAAGAGCTTAAACAAAAAGAGACACAAGCAAAAGTGTTATCAAATAAATTGGATCTAATAGCAAAAGAGATTAAAAAAGAGAGTATTAAAGTAAAAAAGATCACAAAAGAGATACAAAAGTATCAAAAAGAGTTAAGCAAACAAAAAAGTGTAACAAAAAAGAAAAAACAAGAGTTAAAACAGATGCAGATACTTTTTAAAAAATTGGAAAAAAGAGAGAGGTATTTTGGATCTAAAATGCAAGAGATTTTACTACATGAATTCTCAATCTCAATATTATCACAAAATAGTAGTAATATAAGTGTTGATGACTTAATAACAGATCAAATTTTAAAATCGTACAGTAAAATTTTAAAACAAAAGTTTAAAAACTTAAAGGGTGATTATCTAAAATATAGTAAAAATATAGCGTTAGTTAAAAAAGAGATCAAAAAAATAGAGCTTCAAATAAGAAGATTAAATAACAAAAGAGCAAAACTCATAAAATTAAAAAAAGAGCAAAACAAAGCCATCTCAAAACTAAAACAACAAGAAAACTCATACAGATCAAAACTTCAAAAAATAATCAAAGAAAAAGAGCAAATTGCAAAAACTTTAGCAAAACTAAACATTATCCAAACAAGAAAATCAAAAACTTTAATCAAAGAGAGTCCAACATCTGGTATCAATGTTAGACAAATTGGATCATCCTATCAAAAAAGTAGTGTAAAAAAATATAGAGGTCAAAAGACCATCTCTCCACTTCAAAACTATCAAGTTGTCCAAAAATTTGGAAACTACAAAGATCCTGTTTATAATTTAAAAATTTTTAACGACTCTGTGGTATTAAGATCAAATAAACCAAATGCAAAAGTTAGAAGTATTCTTAATGGAAAAGTAATTTATGCTGATAAGACACCATTTTTAGAAAATGTTATTATTATTAAAAGTGACAACAATATTCATACAATTTATGCTCATCTATCTCAAATTGCACCAACAGTTAAAGTTGGTAAAAAGGTAAAAAAAGGGTATGTAATTGGTAGAATAAAAGATGAACTTACATTTGAAGTAACCCAAAATGAGTACCATATAGATCCGCTTGAGCTTATTCAAGGACACCTCTAATCAATAATTAATGAAGTTTTGCTAAAATACGCTCCAAATATAGGAGTGGCTGTGAAAAAAAGGATACTTGTCAAGTTTTCGGGTGAGGCATTAGCAGGTGAAAATGGTTTTGGAATAGATACCAAAATACTTAAATTTATAGCAGATGAGATCAAAAGTTTAGTCGATAATGGTGTTGAAACTTCTATAGTTATAGGTGGAGGTAACTTTATTAGAGGTGTTTCAGCCGCCAAAGATGGAACAATCAAAAGAACAAGTGGCGATTATATGGGGATGCTTGGAACTGTTATAAATGCAGTTGCTATGCAAGAGGCTTTAGAGTTTGTTGGAGTTAGTGTTAGAGTTCAAAGTGCTATAAAAATGGAGGCAATTTGTGAAACTTTTATAGTTAGAAAAGCAAAAAGACACTTAGAGAAAAATAGAGTTGTAATCTTTGCTGCTGGAACTGGAAATCCATTTTTTACAACCGATACGGCAGCAACTTTAAGAGCTAGTGAAATAGATGCAAATATGCTTATAAAAGCAACAAAAGTTGATGGGATTTACAATAAAGATCCAAACAAATTTAAAGATGCAAAAAAGTATGACTCACTATCATACGATCAAGCTCTACATGATAATATAAAAGTAATGGATGATACCGCAATTGCATTGGCAAAAGAGAACTCTTTACCAATAGTGGTTTGCAATATGTTTGAAAAAGGGAATATTTTAAAAATAATAGAGGGTGATTATAGTAATTGCTCAATAGTTAAACCAGATGAAAAGGAAATGGTATGAGATTAGAAAAGACAATTTACAAAGCGTTAAAATATGCAAATGATGATAGTTATATACTCTCTTTAATGGTTGCAAAGAGAGCAAATGAGTTAGCCTCTGGAGCTGAAGCTCTTGTAAAATTTGATAAAAATAGAGCAAAACTAACAGATGTTGCACTAAAAGAGATATCTTTAGGACTTGTAGCATTTGAAAATTTTACACAAGAGTAGTAATCAAGGTTTTAATTGATTACATTTATAGAGCAGATTAAATCCATAAGAGATATTCAAACTGCTACTAAACTGCTCTATTCACTTATAGAAAAAAAGAGTTCAATTGAAAAAGCGTTAGAGCTTATATTTAAATATCATGCAAACCAATTTAGAAAAAGTGGTGAACCTTATGTAACTCACCCTATATTGGTAGCCTCTTTGGTTGCCCATTATGGTGGTGATGAAGAGATGGTTATCGCAGCACTGCTACATGATATCATCGAAGATACAGATTGCACCATTGAGATAATAGAGAAAAATTTTGATCAAAATGTAACCTCATTGGTTGAGGCATTAACCAAAATTGTTGAGCTTAGAGATGAAAAATTAGCCCCTTCATCATCAAATGAGAGATTGATATCATCTGCATTAACCTATAGAAAGATGCTATTAGCCTCTATAAGTGATGTAAGAGTTTTAGTTATTAAATTGTGTGATAGATTGCACAATATGCTAACACTTGATGCTTTAACAAAAGCTAAACAAAAAAGAATCTCTGAAGAGACTTTGGTAGTTTATGTACCAATTGCTCATAGACTTGGAATATCTACTATCAAAAATCAATTGGAAGATTTGAGTTTTTACTTTTTATTACCAAAAGAGTATAAAAAGATAGATGATTATTTAACCAAGCATGACCAGCAACTTCAATTAAAACTCAATAATTTTATCTCAAAAGTTACTCAACTTATGTTAAAAAATGGCTTTATTGATGGCGAGTTTTCAATCAATAAAAGAATCAAACACCACTACTCAATCTATCTTAAAATGCAAAGAAAAGGTATCTCAATAGAAGAGGTGCTTGATTTGATGGCAGTTAGAGTATTTGTCCAAAATCCAATCGATTGTTATAGAGCTATTGGTGTTATACATCTAAATTTCAAACCACTAATTAGTAGATTTAAAGATTATGTATCGATTCCAAAAGATAACGGGTATCAAACAATTCATACAACCGTTTTTGATGACAAATCTATAATAGAGGCTCAAGTAAGAACTTATGATATGCATAAAACTGCTGAACTTGGAGTTGCTGCTCATTGGAAATATAAAGGCTATGATGGACTTTCACCAAAGTTAGAGTGGCTACACAATATGAAACTACAAAGTGATAGTGATAAAAATATCGAAGAGATGTATGAACTTATCAAAGATGATCTTTATAGTGAAGATATCTCTGTTTTTTCTCCACGAGGTGAGCTCTTTACCCTTCCTAGAAGAGCTACAGTTTTAGACTTTGCGTATGCTGTTCATACAGATATAGGAAATCATGCAAAAACCGCATTTGTTAATAAACAGAAAACTCCACTATTGACTGAATTAAAAAATGCAGATATAGTAAAAATTGTCACCTCAAAAGAGCTACAAGTTAGATGTAGTTGGATACCATCTATGAAAACAGCCAAAGCCAAAGAGGCGATGAGGCTTAATTGTAAACAAAAACTAAAAGAGTTAAATACTAAAACTGGAGTTAATATTTTATTGGGTATTTTTAATATAAAACATAAATTACTTATGCAAATTTTGGAAGAGAATGGAATTTTAAAAAATATCCACAAATCGGCAACAAGTCAGCTTCATCTACAAGAAGATATATATCATGTAAGAAAATTGATAAACAAAGTTAGAAAGTTCCCACTCTTTAAAAGTTATAAATTAAAAAAACAGAGATTTGAAAATATAGTATTATACTCACCTCAAAACTACTCGGATACTATATTTGATTACTGTTGCCATCCAAAAAGGGGTGATGATATAGTAGCTTTTAAAAAAGGCTCAACTGCACTTATTCATCATAAATTTTGCTCAAACGCTACTAAAATGATGGATGAGTTAAAACCGATGGTATTTGTTGGCTGGTCAAGAGATAAACCAAATAGATATAAATTAATTGTAAGTATAGAAAATAAAAGAGGCTCTTTAGCCTTATTTTTACAATTTTTAGCTAAAATGGAGATAAATTTATTGTCAATTGAGTTATCAAGAAGTGAGAATAGTTTGGTTGATTTTTTTGACCTTATTGTTGAATTACCTGAGAAAAATAAAGATAAACTCAAAGATAAAATTATGCAAAAATATAACATAATAGAGTTTGCACCTCTTGAAGATGCATACAAACAGTAACAAGGAAAATAAATTGTTCAAAATAGATGATGCCTTAAAAGAGATAACTAGAGGAGTAGCTGAGATAATCGATCTTGAGAGGATTGAAACTCTTTTAAAAAACTATTTAAACACTGGTAAAAATTTTTATATCAAGGCTGGATTTGATCCAACCGCTCCAGATCTTCATTTAGGTCATACAGTTGTATTAGAAAAAATGGCACTTTTGCAAAAGTATGGTGCAATTGTTCAATTTTTGATAGGTGATTTCACAGGCACAATTGGAGATCCATCAGGAAGAAGCTCTACAAGAGTTAAACTTGATGATAAACAGGTATTTGAAAATGCACAAACTTATAAAGAGCAAGTTTTTAAGATATTAGATCCTCTCAAAACAGAAGTTGTTTTTAACTCAAAATGGCTAAATAAACTCGGAGCATCTGGTATGGTAGAGCTTGCTTCAACTTTTAATGTTGCAAGAATGCTTGAGAGAGATGATTTTGATAAACGATACAAATCCCAAACCCCTATCTCAATTAGTGAATTTTTATATCCACTTTTACAAGGATACGATTCAGTTGTTTTAAAATCTGATATTGAACTTGGTGGAACTGATCAAAAATTTAATTTACTCATGGGTAGAACTCTTCAAAGAACTTACAATACTGGAAAAGAACAAGCAATCATTATGATGCCCCTTCTTGAGGGATTAGATGGGGTAAATAAGATGAGTAAATCTTTAAATAACTATATAGGTGTTACAGAAGATGCAAATAGTATGTTTGCAAAAGTTTTAAGTATTAGTGATGATTTGATGTGGAAATATTATGAACTATTAAGTACTAAAACAGTTGATGAGATAGAGGATTTAAAATCAAAAGTAAAATCCAATGAGCTTCATCCAAAAAGTGCAAAAGAGCACTTAGCTATGGAGATAGTACAAAAATATCACGACTTTGATAAAGCGATAAAAGCAAAAGAGGAGTTTGATAAAATCCATAAAAAAAGAGATATCCCAACACAAATAGAGACATTTGAGTTTAAAGCTCCAATTTGGATAGCTAAAGCTTTGGTAAATGCAAAATTGGAGCCATCAACTTCACAAGCAAGACGAGATATCAAACAAGGTGCTGTAAAAATTGATCAACAAAAGATAAGTGATGAACAACTTAGTTTAGAAAAAGGTGAGTATATTTTACAAGTTGGAAAAAGAAAATTTGCAAAAATTAAGGCAATATAATGAAAATGAAACCGTTAAAAATAGGAAGTTTCTCTATCAAATACCCAATCTTTCAAGGTGGTATGGGTGTAGGAGTAAGCTGGGATCAATTGGCATCTCATGTATCACTTGAAGGTGGTCTTGGAATTATTAGTGGAGTTGGAACAGGATATTATAAAAACAGAGCTTATATTCATAAAGAGATAGACAATAGACCCTATGAGGCCAAAAATTTTTATTGTGCTGATTCTTTAAAAGAGATATTTAAAAATGCTAGAAAGGTGTGCGGTGATAGAGCTCTTGGTTGTAATGTATTGTACGCTTCAAACAATTATGGACAAATTGTAAAAGATGCTTGTGAAGCTGGTGCTGATGCTATTATAACTGGAGCTGGTCTTCCTACAAATATGCCAGAATTTACAAAAGATTTTCCAAATGTTGCTCTAATTCCTATAGTCTCTTCGGCTAAAGCACTCAAAATAATATGCAAAAGATGGACTAAACGATATAACCGTTTACCAGATGCAGTTATAGTTGAGGGTCCTTTAAGTGGTGGTCATCAAGGATTTAGTTATGAGCAGTGTTTTATGGAGGAGTTTCAGCTTGAGAATTTAATAGCTCCAGTCAAAGAGGAGATTAAAAAGTGGGGCGATTTTCCATTAATAGCTGCTGGAGGAATTTGGGATCATGAAGATATCAAAAAGATGTTATCTTTAGGAGCCGATGGCGTTCAAATGGGAACAAGATTTATAGCTACTTTTGAGTGTGATGCCCACCAAAATTTTAAAGATATTCTACTAAATGCCAAAAAAGAAGATATAGAGCTTTTAAAATCTCCTGTAGGATATCCAGCAAGAGGGGTTAGAACAAATCTTATAGATATTGTTGATAAAAGAGAAGGACCTGCAATAAAGTGTATTAGCAATTGTGTAGCTCCTTGTCAAAGAGGCAAAGAGGCAAAAGAGGTAGGATACTGTATAGCAGATAGATTATCGGATGCTGCTATGGGAGATAAAGAGTTTGGACTATTTTTTACAGGCTCAAATGGATATAAGATCAAAGAGATTATAAGTGTAAAAGAGCTAATGAGCAAATTGGTAAATGGTGAAGATTGTTAAAAGGCTCTTTTTTTTATATCTTGTTGGTTTAACTTTTCTATTTGGTAGTAACTTACGAGATCAAACAGAAGCGTTAGTAAAAAAGATACCATTTGCATCCAAAACACAAAATATACAAATTTGTCATAATCTCAAAAATTTATATATAAGCTCTATTGTTGCTGAAGATAAACAAAATTTAAAAACAGTACTCAAAGGTTTAATTCAATGTTCAAAAAGATTATCGCTAGATACCAAAGAGTATGAACAAGAGCTTTATGAGCTATCTCCAAAACCAAAAACTTCAACCAAAATAACCTCTATAGCGATACAAGATAGTACTCTTATTTTAACATTTAATAAAAACATACAATCTAAAGATATCATCTTTTTTGAATTAAATGATAAAAATAGATACAAAGATATATATGATATAAAAGCAAATTTGCCAGATACCTACAAAAGACTCTCTTTAAAAGGGGTTGATGAAATAAAAATTGCACAAAATAGATATGAAAAAACAAGATTGGTACTACAAAATAAAACTCCTATAGATTCAAAATCGTACATAAAAGCCAATAAACTTTTTATAAAAATCAGATATAAAGCCAAACCAAAACAGACCTATACACCAAAACCTATAATAAAAACAACAAAAAATAGTATTTTTGCATCATCTAAAACTATAGTTATAGATCCAGGTCATGGAGGTAAAGATCCAGGAGCTATAGGATATAAGAAGTATGAAGAGAAAGATTCTGTTTTAAAAATTGCACAATATCTAAAAAAAGAGTTACAAAAAAGAGGTTACAGAGTTTATCTAACAAGATATAAAGATCAGTTTGTCTCTTTACATGATAGAACTTCTCTTGCAAATAGAAAAAATGCTGATCTATTTTTATCAATTCATGCAAACGCAGCTCCTAAAAAGAGTTATCTATCTATGAAAGGAGTAGAAACATTTTTTTTATCCCCTGCAAAAACCGATAAAGCAAAAGCAATTGCAGCTAAAGAGAATGCTTCAGTTATAACAAATATGAACGCCATATCAAAAGATACTCTTTTAAGTTTTTTAAATAGAACAAGAATTATCCAATCAAATAAATTGGCAATCGATATACAATCTGGAATACTATCTAGTGTAAGAAAAAAATATGATAGTGTTATAGATGGAGGAGTTAGAGAAGCTCCATTTTGGGTATTGGTTGGTGCTCAAATGCCAGCTATTTTGATAGAGATAGGCTATATCACAAACCCAACAGAAGCCCAAAGATTGTTTAATCCATTTTATCAAAGAGTGTTAGCAAAAGGTATCGCAAATGGAATAGATAACTATTTTATTAAAAATCAATGACTCTTCATCAATTCTTCATATTAATCTCTTATAATTGGGATAATACTACCTTAGGGGCAAAAATGTGAAACAAATTTTATGGCTTTTGCTTTTTTTTATATCCATAGCAAAAGCTAGTGAGTATAAAATTGGTAACGGTGTACAAATTGGTAATTTACCTATATATGCTGGAGGGTATATTACACTAGATTATATAAAAAGAGAGGATAATTATAACCGTTTTCGTATAGATGATATAGCACTTATAACATATGGTAACCATAAACGACTCTCTTATTTAATAGAGCTTGAGATAAAAGATAGCTATATCAAAGAGTGGGGAAAAAGAGAGAGTTTAAAAACCAATAGTAACTTAAAGATAGAGAGATTGTATTTTGATTATCTTTATAGCGATACAGTAGAGTTAAAATTTGGTAAATTTAATACACCTGTAGGGTATTGGAACTTAACTCCAATAGGAGCACTTCGTGATTCTGCTTCAAATCCTTATCTTGCATATATATTATATCCTCGCTACTCAACAGGAATACAAATAGATTATGAAAATCATTTAGATAATGATAATAGATATACTATGATGATTCAAAATAGTAATGATTTAGATGATCGATACAATAACATAATAGTAAAAAAACACTATATACTTGGTTTAGAGCATATTGGTCAATATTTATCTTATAAAGCCAATGTAGGCTATTTTCAAACAAAATCAAATGATGACTTTTACTACTTTTTACTGTCTGCTTTATATGAAAAAGAGTTATATGAGATCGCTATTGAGTATGGAGCAAGAAGAGATAACTCTTCATGGAAAGTGCCATACGCTTTTTATCTACAAGGGGTATATCATGTAGCATCTTTACATGATATCATCGCTCGTTTTGAGAGTTATAAAATTGATGAAGGGGCATATAGAGATGAAAATATTGGTGTTATAGGATACACCTATAGACCGATTGAGCCTATAACATACAAATTGGAGTATCAACTTCGCTCTTATACAAATGAGAGTCAAATTAAAGCCTCTTTTTCGATACTCTTTTAGGTGTATAGATGAGATATTTACTACTACTGCTTAGTTTTTCTCTTTTTTTATATGGTAGTGATAAATTGGTTTTAATTGCCAATAAAAACTTTCCAGTTGATCATCTTACAAAAAATCAAGTCAAACAGATATATCTAAAACGAATAACTTTGATAAATGGTGTATCGATAGTACCAATTAATTATATAGCACAAAATAGACTTCGTAAAAAATTTGAAAAAAAAATCCTTCGCCTCTCACCTAAAAAATTAAAAAGATACTGGATGAAAGAGCACTATTTGGGAAAACGACCACCAATTGTCCAATCTTCAATAAAAAGTGCTATTATTTTTGTTAGAAAAGTTGATGGTGCAATAGCTTATATACCATATTCGAAACTACCTTTGGATGTAGTTGTACTTTATAAAGAGGAATTATGAAAAAAATACTTGTTGTAGATGATGAAATATTAAATCGTGAAATTATCAAGAGAGTTTTAAAAAAAGAGGGGTTTTGTGCAGTTGAAGCCAAACATGGTAAAGAGGCGTTAGAGATACTAAAAACTCAACAAATTGATCTGGTTTTGATGGATATCATGATGCCTGTTATGGATGGTTTTGAAGCAATTAAGGCTATTAAAGAGGATAGTTATTTTGATAATTTGCCTATTATTGTAATTAGTGCACTAAGTGATGTGCAAACAGATGAGAGGATATCTAAATTCAAAATAGATAGTTTTATCACAAAACCGATCAATCTTATACTGCTGGTTAAAAAAGTAAAAATGGCACTAAAAGTTTAAAAATGAGAATCTTAGATAAGATACGATCAAGTTTACACTATAAAGTTTTGATAGCTTTTTTACTAATTGGAATTGTGCCTTATCTTTTGATTATCTTATATTTTAGCTATTTGGGTCGCCAGAGTATGATAAATCACAAATTAGAGATATATAATCAACAGATAAATCAAACAAAACTTTTGATGCAAAGTAGATTACTTCATTTGCAAGATGAGATACTATTTTTATCAAAATTGGAAATTTTTAATGATATGATATCTGCTGATATCGATAAAAGAATTTCAAGGCTTCTTGAACAAAAAAGTAAAACCTTCAAAGATGAATCGATCATACTCTTAGCTTTAGATTTAAATAACAAAGTGATAGCCTCTTCACATTTAAATATCTCAAAAGAAAAAAATTTAATAAAATTTGATAAAACCAAACCAAAAGGTATCAAAGTTGTAGATAAAAATTTACTATTTTTTACAGAGTTAAAAGCCAGTTTTGATAATCGTCGCTTAGGCTATCTAGTAGCTTTATATCCACTAAAAAATTTAAAATCTTACATAATACACTCTCAAGGGGTCGATTTTATTATAAAAAATGATCAAAACATTTTACTATCTAGCAACCATTTAAAAACAAACAGTTATACAACTATCAGCTCAAACTTAAAAGAGCCTCTTAAGGAGTATAAAATCATCTACATAATAGCAAATAAACAGATAGATGATTTTATAAATCGTTTTATATTTTATCTTGGTCTATTAATTTTAGTTGGTACTGCTTTGATTATCATTGTTAGTAAAAAATTAACGACAAATATTCTAAATCCTATACTAACTCTTACAGATACCGCAAAGAAAATAGTTAAAACCAAAAGGTATGATCTATTTGTAAAAAGTCACACTATAGATGAGACTAACCAATTAGCAAAAGCATTTAATCAACTCATAAAAACAACATCCAAAACACTACAAGAGCTTGATCTTGAAAATAGTATAAGAATGCAAAGATTTATAGATCTTACAGATATGTTTAATCATATCACACAAATTCAAGATAAAAACTCTTGTATAAATATCTCTATAGAAAAGTTAAAACTCATTGTAGAGTATGATCTATCATTTAAGCCTCTTAAAAGTGATATTTCAAAAGAGCAAATAGCTCTAGCTATACAGACAAGTAGTTCAAAAAATCAAAAATCAAAAATTTTTGGTTATCTCATAATCCACAAAAATAAGTTTGAAAACCCGCTAGAGAGTCGTTTTTTTCACTCTGTTGTCTCTATGATAGCCCTTCAAATAGAAAAGATAGATCTCATAACAAAGATTAAATCAGCCTCAAATGCAAAAACATCTTTTATATCAAATATGTCTCATGAATTTAGAACTCCACTAAATGCTATTATAGGTTTTTCGCAATATTTGATGATGTATGAAGAGTTAAACCAAGATCAAATACAAACAGTTGCAAAGATAGAAAAATCGGCGATACATCTACTTAGTATGATAAATGATATATTAGATATTGCCAAAATAGAAGCTGGTAAGATGGATATAAACTACTCAAAAGTTGATCTATTTGAACTACTACATGAGTGTAAAGAGTTGCTTAGTTCAATGAGCAGTGAAAAAAATCTCTATATCAAAGGTTTGGAGGATAAAAGTAAAACTCTTTGGATAAAAAGTGATCCAAAACTTATAAAACAGGTGATTATAAATCTACTCTCAAATGCTATAAAATTTACACAAAAAGGGGGTATAACAATCCATGTAAATGTAGATCAAAATTTTGCAATAGTTACAATCAGTGATACCGGTATAGGGATAAAAAAGGAGGAGCTTAACAAAGTATTTGAAGAGTTTGTACAGTTACAAAATATAGATCAAACAAAACACAAAGGAACAGGGCTTGGACTCTCACTATCTCTAAATATCATAAAAGCTCTTGGTGGTGAGCTATCTTTAGAGAATAACCCAAATGGAGTTGGAACAAAAGCTATTTTGAAAATCAAGATAAATTGATGTGTACTAGCCAACACTTAATCTGACACTCTACAATTTCTCCTGAGATTTAGTGTCAGATGGCTATGAAGCCATCACCTTTTTTAGACTCTGTGGAATTATATCCTATCATTTTGATTTGAGCAAGATGTTTACTTTTTTCAAAGCATTCCATAGGAGTCATTCCTTTACAATTTTTACCCTGATGAGTTCGTTCGTTATTGTAATGTTTTAACCATTCGTCTAAATCATGTTGTAGCTCCTCTATTGATTTGTATATCTTTTTTCTAAACGCCACAGCATAGAACTCCTGCTGTATTGTTTTATGAAACCTTTCACATATGCCATTTGTTTGTGGGGATTTTGCTTTAGTGAATGTGTGTTCAATCTCTTCAAGACTCAAATAAAGTTCATACTCATGATGATCTCTTGAGCCTTTATACTCTATCCCTCTATCTGTTAATATACGAAGCACTCTGACATTCTCTTCTTCATAAAAAGGCAATACTATGTCATTGAGCAAATCTGCCGCTACCAATGCATTTTTACGATCATAGAGTTTGCAGAAAACAACTTTGGAGAATGTATCAATGTATGTCTGTTGATAGATTCGCCCCACACCTTTGACATTACCGACATAGTAAGTATCCTGAGCACCAAGATAACCTGGAAATAAAGTTTCAATCTCTCCATGAGCCACTTTCTCCTCTTTCGCCTTTTCCAGTGCCTGTACCTGTGCTTCAGTAAGGATAAAATTCTCTTTGGCTACTTTCTCTTCCAACTTTTTAAGTCGAAGTTTCATTGTTTGGAGATTATGGCGAAGCCAAATATTGCGTACCCCTCCTGGAGATATGAAGGTACCAAGCTTCTTTAGTTCATTACTTGCACGAATCTGCCCATAGGCAGGATATTCGATCGCAAAGGCAACTACAGCATCTTCTATTTCTTTGGGAACACGATTCTTGACATTGGGTCTCTTTCGATTCACCTCCTGTAAACCCTCTTCTCCATACTCCTCATATAACTTTTTAAAGCGATAAAAAC
>JALWLB010000057.1 GCA_027081145.1 Campylobacterales bacterium | reverse complement strand
CGATGAATGAAGTTGACTATGTTATTCATGCTGCTGCTATGAAACAAGTTCCTGCCTCAGAATATAATCCTATGGAGTGTGTAAAAACAAATATCAATGGTGCAGAAAATGTTATCAAAGCAGCTCTTGTCAATGAGGTAGATAAAGTTATTGCTCTCTCTACAGATAAAGCAGCAAACCCTATCAATCTTTATGGTGCAACAAAATTGGCAAGTGATAAACTATTTGTTGCAGCAAATAATATGGTTGGCAAAAAAAAGACTAGATTTGCAGTTGTAAGGTATGGTAATGTTATAGGAAGTCGTGGTTCTGTTGTACCATATTTTGCAAATTTGATCAAAAATGGGGCAAAAGAGCTTCCTATAACACACAAAGATATGACTAGATTTATGATTACCCTTGAAGAGGGTGTAAACTTTGTTCTTAAAAATTTTGAGAGAATGCATGGTGGAGAGATTTTTGTACCTAAAATTCCTTCTATGTATATAACTGAATTAGCTAGTGCAATGGCACCAAATTTACCTCAAAAGATTATTGGTATTCGACCTGGTGAAAAACTACATGAGATTATGTGTCCAGCAGATGACAGTCATTTGACACTAGAATTTAGTGATCATTATGTAATTCAGCCAACTATTACTTTTTCATTTAAGGTAAATTATAAAACAAATAGATTAAAAGAGCAAGGTAACCCTGTAGAGCAAGGATTTGAGTACAATTCAGGAAACAATGATGATTGGCTCACTCATGAAAAATTCCTTAAAATGGCAAAAGAGTTTTTATAATGAACTTCATTCCTTATGGTAAACAATTTTTAGATCAAAATGATATAAATGCAGTAGTAAAAACATTACACTCTGATTTTTTAACTACAGGTCCAAAAGTAAAAGAGTTTGAAGAAGCTCTTTGTGATTATACTGGGGCTAAGTATGCAGTAGCAGCTTCAAATGGCACAGCTGCACTTCATCTTGCTTCTTTGGCACTTTTGAAAAAAGGTGATTTAGTACTGACTACTCCTAACTCATTTTTGGCAACATCCAATGCTATTCTTTATGCAAAAGCAAAACCAATTTTTGTAGATATTTGTGAAGATGGCAATATCGATTTAGAGTTGTGTGAAAAAGAGCTTGTTAAAAATCCCAATATAAGAGCAATTTATGGTGTGTCATTTTCAGGTAATATATTAGATCAAAAAAAGCTAAAATATTTAAAAGAGAAATACAATATTTTGATACTAGAAGATAATGCTCATGCTATTGGTGCGACAAGTGGGAGCATAAAAGCTGGAAGTTGTGAAAATAGTGACTGTAGTATCTTCTCTTTTCATCCTGTCAAGCATATGACTACTGGTGAGGGTGGAGCGATCACTACAAACTCAAAAAAGATATATGAAAAATTACTAACTTTAAGAAATCATGGAATGATTAAAACTCAAGATATGGCTCCTTGGGAATATGAGATGCATGAACTTGGCTTTAACTATCGCATAACAGATATTCAGTGTGCACTGGGACTCTCTCAACTAAAAAAATTGGATAATTTTGTGCAAAAACGACAAGAGATTGCAAAAAAGTATGATGAAGCTTTTGAAAATAGTATTATAAAACCACTCTACACATATAATGGTAAATCCTCTTATCATATCTATGTTGTTAGAGTTAATTTTGATAGATTAAAAATATCAAAAAAAGAGCTTTTTTTACAAATGAGAAAAAAGGGTATTGGATTGCAGCTTCATTATATACCTATCAATAAGCAGCCTTATTATAAATCTCTTGGCTATGGAAATGAAAATACTCCTTTCATGGATAAATATTATAAAGAGTGTTTTTCTCTCCCTATATATCCAAAATTAAGTGATAAAGAACAAAAATATGTCATAAAAACTTTGATGGACATTTTATATGACTAAAAGTGCAATAGCAATTATCCCCGCTCGTGGCGGAAGCAAACGCATACCAAAGAAAAATATAAAAGATTTTTTTGGTAAACCACTTATTGCTTATTCTATACAAACTGCATTGGAATCAAAACTCTTTGATAAAGTAGTAGTCTCAACTGATAATAAAGAGATAGCAAAGATAGCAAAAGAGTATAAAGCAGAAGTTTTACAAAGACCAAAAGAGTTGGCTGATGATTTTACATCAACGATAGAGGTAATAAAACATGCTTTGGGTGTCTATAGTGGATATGATTTTGCCTGCACTATCTATGCAACAGCACCACTACTACAATCAAAATACCTAAAAGAGGGTTTTGAAAAATTACAAAACTCTGATGCTGTATATGCTTTTTCAGCTACCACTATGCCATTTCCTATTCAAAGAGCTTTTAAGATTAATGGTAGTGGCAGATGTGAAATGTTTACTCCTGAGTGCTACATGATACGAAGTCAAGACTTGGAAGAGGCATATCAAGATGCTGGACAGTTTTATTGGCATAAACTTAGCAAAAGATCAGATGAAATTATGTTTGGCAAAGATAGTATTCCAATTTTATTACCAAGATATTTGGTTCAGGATATTGATACTTTGGAGGATTGGAAGAGAGTTGAGATGATGTATCAAAGCTTATTTCCAAATAAATTTGATAATTGGAGTTTTGTTAAACAAAAACTTGATGCTAAAGATAAAAGTATGTTTTTTAATGAAAGAGATATATTGTTTATCTCTATTGGGCAAAATGTAGGATATGAACAGTATGGAAAAGGAGAAGAGTTTTTAAGACCAGTAGTAGTGATAAAAAAGTTTAATAGAGAGCTTTTTTTAGGTATCCCTTTATCTACTAAAATTAAAAAAGGGTATTTTTTTCATCAAATATCATTCAAAAATAGAATAAATACAGCTTTGTTACTACAAGTAAGAACATTTGATGCAAAAAGGATCAAGTATAGATTAGCAACTTTGGGAACTAAAGAGTTTAAAAAATTAACAGAGAAGTTTAAACAGACAATAACCCCAACTCAAAATGAGAAGGGGAGCGACTAGTGTCGAATTTCAGTACCTATTATATCACAAAAGGAAGCTAATGTCAAGAAATATACTCTTTCGAGCAGACTCTTCATCGACCATTGGTACAGGGCATATCATGAGAGATCTGGTATTGGCTTCTAAATATAAAGATGCAAATATTATTTTTGCTGTTCAAGAGCTAGAGGGAAATATAAATCATAAAATAGCTGAAGCAGGATATAAGATAGAGACATTAAGATCAAATGGTATAAATGAAGTGGATAAACTTATAAAAAAATATAGTATTGATATGATAGTAATAGATCATTACAATATCGATTTTAAGTACGAAAAACAACTTAAAACTCAAAACTCAAAACTTAAAATTTTATCATTTGATGATACTTATGAGAAACACTATTGTGATATACTTTTAAATCATAACATATATGCAGATGAAACAAGATATAAAAAGTTGGTTCCAAGAGATTGTGAGATTAGATGTGGAAGTAATTATACTCTTATTCGAGATGAATTTTATGAAGAGAAGAAAATAAAAAGAGAAAAAATTTATGATATTTTTATTGCAATGGGTGGTGCAGATACTCAAAACTTAAACATTAAACTTTTAGAATTTCTTCCTAAATATTTTAAGATAGCTATTGTTACTACTACAGCTAATAAAAACTTAGATGCTTTAAATGCTTATGTGAAAAGTAAAGAGTCTATTGATTTGTACATTAATTTTTCTCAAATAGCTAAATTGATGAATGAAAGTAAATTTGCCATTGTAACTCCTAGTGTGATATTAAATGAAATTTTTTATATGAAATTGCCTTTTTTAGCAATTAAGACAGCTGAAAATCAAGAGGAAATGATAAAGTATTTAATCAATAATAATTATAAAACAATAAATAATATTCAAAACTTAGAACAAATTTTAAAAGAAGTGTGTTATGAAAATTGCAGTATTGACAACTAAAGACCAATGGTTTGAAAATTATGCCATTAATTTTTCAAAAGAGTTACAATGTACATTATATTTTAATCATAAAGATATGAAAAATCATGATATAGTTTTTATTTTAAGTTATCATCAAATTATACCAAAAGAGATTTTATCAAAAAACAGGCACAATATTGTGATCCATGCTAGTCCTTTACCAAAAGGAAAAGGTTGGGCACCTCTTTTTTGGCAGATTTTAGAAGGAAAACATGAGATTATTTTTAGTATGTTTGAAGCTGGAATTGGAATTGATGATGGTTCTATTTATATGCAAAAAACTTTAGAATTAACAGGATATGAACTTCATGATGAAATTAGAGAAAAACAGGCAAAATTAACTATCAAGATGTGTCAGGAATTTATAAATAATTATAAAAAGTATAAAACCCCCATACCTCAAACTGGAGCAGAGAGTTTTTATCCTAAAAGGACACCAAAAGATAGTAAACTAGATATTAATAAAACCATAAAAGAACAATTTAATTTACTGAGAATTGTAGATAACGAAAATTACCCAGCATATTTTGAAATAGATGGATATAGATATATTTTAAAAATAGAATTAGACAAAATGGGGGGGGTAAAATTGATTGATTTTGTTGATTTAAGTTTTGAAGAGAAAAAACAAGTTTTAAGTTTTAGAAACCATGATGAAGTTAAACAATGGATGTATAACAGTGATAAAATAGAATTGGATGAGCATTTGAAATTTATAAAAAGTTTAGAACTAAATATACAAAAACAGTATCTATTGGTTAAAAAGAAAAATAGATTTTTAGGTGTAATTGATTTTACAAAAATCAATTACAAGAAAAAAGAGTGTGAGTTTGGATTATATGCAAATCCATTTGAAAAAATAGCTGGTGTAGGTAGGATATTAGAAGAGATATGTATAAAATATACTTTTAATATATTAAAACTGAAAAAATTAAAATTGGAAGTTTTTGAAGATAATATTCAAGTAAGAAATTTGCATAAAAAATATCAATTTAAAGAAACCGATCAAACTATAGTGAATAACAAAAAAGTGATCTGTATGGAGTTAATTAATGAAAATAGGTAGCTTTGATTTAGAAAAAGATGGCACATATATAATTGCAGAAATGAGTGCAAATCATAATGGTTCTTTAGAAAATGCACTTGATACTATTAAAGTTGCAAAAGAGATAGGAGCAAATGCAATAAAACTGCAAACTTATACAGCAGATACTTTAACTCTAAATTGTCAAAAAGATGACTTTATCATCAAGGGTGGAACTCTTTGGGATGGTAAAAGTTTATATGAGCTTTATAGTAAAGCTTATACTCCGTGGGAGTGGCATGAAGAGCTATTTAACTATGCAAGGGAGATTGAAATAGATATCTTCTCATCACCATTTGATAAAAGTGCAGTTGATTTTTTAGAACAGTTTAATCCACCAGCTTATAAAATAGCCTCTTTTGAGATAACTGATTATGAACTAATACGATATACAGCCTCTAAAGGACGACCTATGATCATCTCTACAGGCATTGCTACTAT
>JALWLB010000056.1 GCA_027081145.1 Campylobacterales bacterium | reverse complement strand
TTCTTTTTAGATTACAAGGTCCTAAAAAATTGCCTCTTGGTAAAGATTCTCAAATGATGATGTTTGATATAGGTTATGGAAAGTATGGTGGAGGAATTCACTATAGACCTCATTTAAAGATAAAATATACCATACCTCAAACAAAAGTAGAACTTGCTCCTATAAAAACCTGTACAATTGCTAAAGATGAGACAACATATTCAATTTTGGCTTGTGGATACGATAAAAATCATGAAAAAATTTATGGTTTTATGGATTTTGATCTAAGCTCTCTACCAGATCCTGATCTTACTGTTATCACTGAAGCATATATTATTATACAAAATAAAAATAGACCAAAATTTAAACAAGACATTAGATACAACATAGAGTTTATAGACTCAAAAGATATCTCATACAACCATATCAAAAATCGTAAATCTATAGAGTTTATAGGCTATGAAATAGGTAAAGATGATTTAAATAAAAACCAAAAACACTACTTTGTTTTTGATAGTTATAGTACTGAAAAATTAGAAAACTATCACAAAGCAAATAAACCTGTCTCATTTTTGATAAAATCGACTATTGCATCTGAGAGTAAAAGCCATCTTATAAACTGGCATAGCCAATCAAGTGACAAAGCGGTTAGGCTTGTAATTAAATATATCAAAAAAAGAAAATATCCACCAAAAAAAGCTACAAACTTAAAGGCAACTATAGAAAAAGGGATGGTAAAATTAACTTGGAATAATCCAAAAGATGAAGATTTTGTGGGTGCATTTGTGGTTAGGCATAGATTTCACCCACCATCAAACCCATATGATGGAGTAAAACTATATGCAGGAAGTGATAACTATACATATGATAACTTTGGATCAACAACTATGAGTAAATATTATGCTGTTTTTACATATGACTCTACTCCAAACTACTCTGAGCCTGAAGTGATTAAGTTTGAACCATAATCAAAACGATATAAAAAAGATAAAAGAGCTATTTTTACAACACTACAAAGGAGCAAAGACTGAGCTAAATTATAAAAATCTTTATGAGTTATTAGTTGCAGTTATGCTCTCAGCTCAATGTACCGATAAGAGAGTAAATATCATAACTCCAGCTCTTTTTAAAAAATATCCATCAGTAAAAGAGCTATCAAGTGCCAATATAGATGAACTAAAAGAGTTAATAAAAAGTTGCTCATTTTTTAATAATAAAGCAAAAAATCTAATTTCAATGGCAAAAAGTGTTGTAAATGAGTTTAACTCTCAAATACCGCTAGATGAGAAGTTACTTATAAAACTGGCTGGAGTTGGACAAAAGAGTGCCAATGTTGTAATGATTGAGTATGCAAATGCTAACTTGATGGCAGTAGATACTCATGTATTTAGAGTCTCTCATAGATTAGGACTTAGTAGTGCAAAAAGTGCTTTAAAAACTCAAGAGGATTTAGAAAAGATATTTAAAACCGATCTTAGTGCTCTTCATCAAGCTTTTGTACTCTTTGGCAGATACATCTGCAAAGCTAAAAATCCAAAGTGTGAAGATAAATGTTTTGTAAAAGAGTTTTGTATAAGCAAAGAGCGTTTTAAGGCTCTTTGATTTTATCTCATAACTTTGATAGCTTTTTTTGTAATAGTGGAATTAAAATCATTTTTAAATGAAGCCCCTTTAAAAGTGCCACTTCTAATACCAATATCATTTTGATTTGAATTAGTCATAAAAATATACTCAAAACATGGATGTTTACTACAATCACTATTTGAATCTCCATCTGTAAAATCATAACTATTATAACTACTTCTCCATAACCAACTTGGAATGTCTATATGATAGTACGCTTTATAAGATGAAGAGTTTGAATTGCTCACATCAAAAGTTACTATACCATCTGTTGATGATATATTTGTAACTGATGTTCCTGATTTATCGATTTGCAGGGTTAAATCCTCTTTTGGTTTAAAATCCAAAGTAGTCAGTGTTGTTATATTATCATACTTATTTATGTACCAATTTATGCTACTTTGATTAAACCCATTTAAAGTGCTTGTAGAGTAAATTTCAAAATACAATTTACCCTCAACACTATCTTTCATCGTTCTTAAATCTTCAGTAACAACTTTGCCATAATAAAACTTTGCATTACCACTAAATGTACTACTTTTGGATCCAGTTACAGAAGAGTTTATAGCATCAGTTATATTTAGAGTTATATTTGCATCACTTCCATTAACACTTAAAGGATCTTTTGGTGTTTTATAATCTCTAGTATAGTTAAACTGCACATCACTATAACTCAATGTTGCACTACCACTACTAAAGTTTATATCCACATTTGTACTAACTGCTGGATCATTTTGGGTATTTGCACTTGGAGTTATGTTTATAGTTGGAGTTATATTGACATTATTTGCATAAAATTTATTTTGAGGATTTTGATAATTACTCAAAATAGAACCATTTTCTCCAACTGCTGTTATATTAAAATCAAGACTGCTCAAAGTTGCACTCATATTTGTAAGATCATTTGAAAAGTATGTAAAGTTTGAACTATTGTAATTTTGCATAGTAGGCGTTGCAAGTGGAGTAACTATAAATCTATCTGGAATAAATGTTAAATTGTACTCTCCATATACTCTTCTATTACTCAAAGTTGTATCATCAGCATCAACCTCTGCCCATGTTGTGTCATTTAAAACTATTTGTACTTTACCAACATTATCAAAACTAAAGTTTTGAGTTGTTGCAATACCATCTGTAAAAGTTATACTCGAAGTTGAACTAAATGTTCCATCTAATGAGCCATTATCCTCTGTATCATCTTTAAAATACTTTTGATTACTCAATGTATTTGTTGCACTATAACCTGTTGTAGGATTGGAAGTTGAAAAATTTACCGCTTTTGCATCAAATGAGTAGGATTTTTCTGCTATAAGATCTCCTGAGGTGATATTTGAAAAGATAAACTTATCTGGTCTTATTGAAAATGTATCTGTTGAAATACTCTCAAAATCAACTCCATTATAATTTCCATAAATTTTTATTTTGTTACATTTTTTAGCACTATCTATAGCAGATATAGTTATATTTGCACAACCACTGCTATTGGTTGTGTATAGTGTTGTATCTAATGTAGTTGTACTTAAATTTGATGAGCATGAAGCATCTGTATAGCTTAAAAGATCAACTCTTGTTATATTGACATCTTGCATTGGATTTGAGTTATTATCATTTCTAGCAAGTAGTGTAAGATCAAAACTTTTACCTGCTATTTTTGTAGTGATATTATTATCCCAATTAAAACATCCTCCACTTTGATCAACCGCATTAAATGCGATATTTGCATCATTATCCTCTATAGTTGCAATAGCAGTAGCATCAACTATATTTCCACCAGAAGCATTTGAGATAGTTACAGTAAATGTTTCACTATTTTCAGTAGTTGTATCACCAATAATCTCTATATCAACAGTAGTACTAGTTGATCCAGCTGGTATGGTTACTCTTGTATTTTTACTATTATAATCACTTCCAGAAATAGCTGATCCATCTGAAGTATTAACATCTACACTAGTTGGAAAAGTTGAATTGCTATCAAGAGAGATGACAAAAGTACAATTTGTAACTCCACTATCTCCCTCACTACATGTTTTATCAGCTATTGAGATATTTGGATAACCTGTACAATCTTGTCCACCATCAGTTATACTCCAATTATCACCACTACTACTACTCATATAATCTCTCGCATCTTTTCCTGCACAATATTTACTATTTCCACCATCAAAAGTTACATTTGATTTTAAAGCTTGAGAGTTCCAGCCTATTAAAAGAGAGTCATAGTTTGATGTTGAAAGGGTAACGCCACTAAACATATTGATCATATTAGTAACCTTACTAACATCCCAAGAACTTATATCTTGATTAAAAGAGGTTGCTCCTTGAAACATGCTATCCATATTAGTAACACTACTTACATTCCAAGATCCAATATCTTGATTAAAAGAGTTGGCTCGATAAAACATAAAGCTCATATCAGTAACATTGCTTATATCCCAAGAAGATATATCTTGATTAAAAGAGGTTGCATCATAAAACATAGCACGCATATTCGTAACACTAGATACATTCCAATTACCAATATTTTGATTAAAAGAACTTGCTCTCAGAAACATAACATGCATGTTAGTAACATTAGATACATCCCAACTGCCAATATCCTGATTAAAGGAGGTGGCATCTTTAAACATTTCGTTCATTACTGTAACACTGCTAACATTCCAATCACCTATATTTTGATTAAAGGAACTTGCTTCACGAAACATATAGCTCATATTAGTAACACTACTAACATTCCAAGAGTTTATATTTTGATTAAAGCTACTTGCACCATAAAACATAGCACGCATATTGGTAACACTACTTACATCCCAAGAGCTAATATCTTGATTAAATGAACTTGCTCCACGAAACATCCAACTCATACTCGTAACACTACTAACATTCCAAGAGCTTATATCTTGGTTAAAACTACTTGCACCATAAAACATAGCATGCATATTGCTAACACTACTTACATCCCAAGAGCTAATATCTTGATTAAATGAACTTGCTCCACGAAACATCCAACTCATACTCGTAACATTACTTAAATTAGGGCTATCACTGGCTTGTCCAGCCAAATTAGAACATCCATAAAATGCTCTCTCCATAGAGCTCCACTGTATATTTCCCCACTGTTCGATTGTAAGAATTTTATCTTTATCTCCAGAGTTATTAAAATAGATTCTTGGAAAAGAGCCATAAATCTTTACAGTATATACACCTGCAGTTGTATAGGTGTGGGTTGCATTGCCATCTAATCCTATATCTGTTGAGCCATCTCCCCAATCAATATCATAATCATATCCTGAACCTGTTGTTGGAATAGTAATAGACTCATTTGGAGATGTTGTTTGCCATGTTGTGATAAAAGCGTCTGTTTCTAAATCGTTATCTATAATAGTTCCTGTTGCGTTAGCATCAGAAATTGATGCTCCAATTGGATTGCTAAGTATTAGATAAAAAGCTTCTGTATCTTCTGGAAGATAATCTGCTATGATAGAGACTGTGATGGTAGCGTTTGTATCTCCAGCAGGTATCGTTATAGTTCCATTTGTAGAGTTATAATCACTTCCAGCTGTTGCATTGCCATCACTTGTATTATAATCAACACTCACATCAAAACCTAATGCTTGATCTAGAGTAATTATAAAATCACAACTACTATCTCCCTCACTACATGATGTATCAGCAATTGAAAGCATGGCATTATCATCATTGATTATAGTACCAATACCAAATGCATCTGATAGTGTAGCTCCATTTGTTGGTAAGCTTAATTTAAAATTAAATCTCTCATTAGTTTCTAAAATGGTATCTTCAATAATCTCTACATCAACTGTTTGTGTAGTACTTCCAGCAGCAAATATTAATAGACCACTTTTTCCAACATAATCGATATCTTCATATGCACTATCACTACTAAAAAAAAGAGTTGTAGCCTGATAATTAACACTTATAGAGTTTTGACTCTCTCGACTTAAAGTAACAGTAAATGAGCAGACTCTATTTTCACTAGCACTATCTCCCTCTATACAACTTGCATCTGATGTTGATATAGATAGTGAGTCATTATCTACAATAGTTCCTGTTGCATTATCATCCAATAAAGAGGCATTTATAGGATTACTAAGAATAATATTGAAATCCTCATCATTTTCATTAATAGTATCACCAATAATAGAGACTGAAATAGTAGCATTTGTATCTCCTGCAGCTATTGTTAGTGTACCACTTGTAGAGCTATAATCACTTCCAGCTGTTGCATTGCCATCACTTGTGGCATAATCAACTGTTATATCACTCAAAGAAGATGAGCTTAAAGTTACTGTAAAATCACAACTTGTTGTACCGTTATCTCCCTCGCTACATGATCTATCTGCTATTGAGAGAGTATATCCTGTACAATCTTTTCCACCATCGCTAATGCTCCATCCATCATTACTAATAATACTACTTCTTGCACTCTCACTAGCACAATATTTACTATTTCCACCACTAAAGATCATATTTGATTGTAGAGCTTGAGAATCCCAGCTGATTAGCAACTTATCATAATTGGATATTGAAAGAGTAACACCATCAAACATGCCAGTCATATCGGTAACATTACCAACACTCCAGTTACTCAAGTCTTGATTAAATGAATGTGCTCCAGAAAACATATAACGAGTACTGGTTACATTAGATACATCCCAAGAACCAATATCCTGATTAAAAGAGCTTGCTCCAGCAAACATAACATGCATACTAGTAACACTGCTTACATCCCAAGAACCGATATTTTGATTAAAAGAGGTTGCATTTTTGAACATATGGCTCATAGTAGTAACCTTGCTTACATTCCAAGATCCAATATCTTGATTAAAAGAGTTAGCCCCATTAAACATAGCAAACATATCAGTCACATTACTTACATTCCAGGAGCCTATATTTTGATTAAAAGAGGTTGCTCCTTGAAACATACTATTCATATTAGTAACATTGCTTACATTCCAAGATCCAATATCTTGATTAAAAGAGGTCGCATTATGAAACATATGACTCATATCAGTTACACTACTAACATCCCAAGAGCTTATATCTTGATTGAAATAGGGTACTTGATCAAACATAGAACCCATATTAGTTACATTGCTAACATTCCAAGAGGAGATGTTTTGATTAAAGGAGGTTGCTTGATAAAACATAGCACGCATAGTAGTAACACTACTTACATCCCAAGAGCCTATATCTTGATTAAAGGAGGTTGCATTTTTAAACATCTCTTGCATATTGGTAACACTACTAACATTCCAAGAGTTTATATTTTGATTAAAGCTACTTGCACCATAAAACATAGCACGCATATTGGTAACACTGCTTACATTCCAAGAGCCGATATCTTGATTAAAGGAGGTCGCATTTTTAAACATCTCTTGCATAGCTGTAACATTACTAACATTCCAAGAGCCGATATTTTGATTAAAAGATGTTGCTCCGTTAAACATATGCCACATTTGTGTTACATTACTAACATCCCAAGAGCTTATATTACCATTAAAGCTGGTTGCTCCTTGAAACATATTATTCATTTTTTGTACTTTACTAGTATCCCAATTATTTAAATCACTATTAATTGAAGTTGCATTTTTAAACATAGCATACAAAGAGATATTATTTTTACTCAAATTTGGTGCATCAGTAGCATTTATAACAAGATTAGAACATCCATAAAATGCTTGTGCCATAGAGCTCCACTGTCTAGTTCCCCACTGCTCAATTGATAAAATCTTATCTTTATCTCCAGAGTTATTAAAATAGATTCTTGGAAAAGAGCCATAAATCTTTACAGTATATACCCCCGCAGTTGTATAGGTGTGGGTTGCATTGCCATCTAATCCTATATCTGTTGAGCCATCTCCCCAATCAATATCATAATCATATCCTGAACCTGTTGTTGGAATAGTAATAGACTCATTTGGAGATGTTGTTTGCCATGTTGTGATAAAAGCGTCTGTTTCTAAATCGTTATCTATAATAGTTCCTGTTGCATTATTATCTGAAATTGTTGCTCCAGTTGGATTGCTAAGTATTAGATAAAAAGCTTCTGTATCTTCTGGAAGATAATCTGCTATGATAGAGACTGTGATGGTAGCGTTTGTATCTCCAGCAGGTATTGTTATAGTTCCATTTGTAGAGTTATAATCACTTCCAGCTGTTGCATTGCCATCACTTGTGGCATAATCAACCGTTATATTAGTTGCAGATGTAGTACTTAAAGTAACCGTAAAATCACAACTTGTTGTGCCACTATCTCCCTCACTACATGAGCTATCTGCTATTGAGAGTTTAGGTGGAGTTATAGAGTAAACTTTATTATCCCACGAACCAAAATATAATGTACCATCATCAGAGATCGCTGTTCCACCACTAACTTTATCTCCTACTGTATAGCTCCAAAGTGTATTACCATTAGAAGAGTCTATTGCATAAAATTTATCGCTACCACCTCCTTCAGCAGTTCCAAAATATAATGTCCCATCACTACCTATTGTAATAGGTGCTTTTATATCAGCTCCTATTAACTTTGACCAAACTTTGTTTCCACTGGTTCCTAAATCTTCAACTGCAATTAATCCATGATTTGGATGACCAGAATTCATAGCAAGATAGATTATTCCATTATTATCTAAACTTATATTATGAATACTAAGTGAGTTTTCACTAAATACCCACTTTTGTGATCCATTTGGATTTATAGCATACAATTTTCCATTGCTTGTACCTACATATATAGTTCCATCACTTGCTATAACTGGTGGTGTATTTAATGAATTTGTTGATGTCCATGTCCAAGTTTCTGTTCCAGTGGAAGGATTAATTGCTCTTAATCTATTGCTTTGAGATACTAAATATATGGTTCCATCATCTGCAATTGCTGGTGAATCCCATAACTTACCCCCCTCCAAATAGATCCACTTTTGTGATCCATCTGGATTTATAGCATACAGTTTTTTATATATAGCTACATATATAGTTCCATCATCTGCAATTGCTGGTGGAGATTGCATACTACTAGGTAATGAGGCAGTCCATTTTAGTGTGCCATCAGGGTTAAGTGCACGAAGATTTGCAGAATCTTTTGCTCCAAAATATATAGTTCCATCATCTGCAATTGCAACAGTTTGTTCTACATCGCTTCCTGCATTGTAAGACCATTTTTGTGTACCATCTGGATTTAGTGCATACAAGTAATCATCTAATGAACCAATATATATAGTTCCATCTTTTCCTATAAGAGGAGTAGTTCTAATATCACCTCCAGTTGTAAAAAAAGTTGAAACACTATAACTAGATGTAGTTGGACCTAAATTACTACTTTGTCCTCTGTTTTTTTGATCTAAATTAAATGATTTATAGTGTTCAGATACACCAATTAGTAAACTTGGTGATAAAAAAAGTATAAATAATAAAACTAAATCTCTAAAAGTTTTTCTCATATGCTACTTTCAATTAGTCGTTTTATACTAATATCGTCACAATTTTCAAATACTACACAATAAATACACAATCTTTAACTACTATATAGTCTATTTAATTGATAGGAGATAAAAATGAAAAAGTTTTTAATGATAATGGTAGCTGGATTGTTTGTAGCAAGTGCTGCAATTGCTTGTCCTGGAGTTGAGGGCTGTAAATGTGATATGAAAAAAGGCTCTGATCACTCAAAATGTGATATTAAATCTAAAAAAGCTTGTAGTGATTGCAAAGTAGTCGATGGCAAAAAAGTTTTATGCAAAGCTTGTCTTGCAAAAAAAGCAAAAGAGGGTTCAAAAGTGGATTAAACTCAAACTATGCTATAATGACTCCTAGAAGATAAGGAGTCTATTATGGGATTGGTACAAGCTATAGAGACTTATAATTATGAAGATTATAAATTATGGAAGGGCGATTGGGAGCTTATCAACGGTCTTCCTCTAGCTATGAGTCCAAGTCCAATGAGAGAGCATCAAAGGATTGGTGCGGAATTTGTAACTTTCTTGGCAAATGAAGTTCGAGATTGCCAAGAGTGTGAAGTCGTTTATGAGCTTGACTATTTAGTTGATAGTGAAAATGTTTTAAGACCTGATATAGCTTTGATATGTAATGAAGAGGGCGATTATATCACAAAAGCTCCAAAAATTGTTATAGAGGTAGTCTCTGCCTCTACTGCCAAAAGAGATGAAAAGGTTAAATTTAAGATATACGAAAAAGAAAAAGTGCTTTATTATATCTTAGTTTATCCAAATACTCTCAATGCTAAAATCTATAAAATAGAAGATAACAAGTATCAAAAACAGGGTGATTTTACAAAAGAGAAGTATTTTTTTGATGATTTAGAGTGTAAAGTAGAGATCGATTTTAAAGAGGTATTTAAAAAGTTTAAAAAATAGGGACAGGCTACTTTAAAGTCTAAAAAACATTATCATTAAACAATATTTTGCACTCTTTGATAAGCTTATCTAATCTTTCATCACTCATATTTGCCTCGTCACTTTTAGAGTGTATATAAAAAAGTATAATTGTGTTTTTAGAATTTCTATAAAAATAGTAAATCCTATAACCTGAACTTTTACCTTTATTTGAACTAGAGTTTTTTAGTCTTATCTTATATACTTCATCTTTTAAAAAAATAGAAGTTTCATCGACAGGATTTTTTTCGAGTGTCTCAAGTAAAGTAGAATAATCCTTTTTCATAAGAAAAGGATTTTTTTTAGCATAATATTTTAATTTTTTGTCAAAAAGCGGTAAAGTGAAAATTTTTACCATTATTTAGAGTTCATCTAACAATGAATGTGCAGATTTTAATTTTATCTTTCCTTGATTAACTTTTTTAATCTCTGATTCCAATGTTTTCATATCTTGTTTAACTGATAAAACCTCCATTTCATTTAAGATAAGGTTTGTTAAATACTCAACGGTTGATATATTATTTTTAGCAGCCTGTTTGCAAAGAAATTGTTCTATAGTTTTGTTATTAATTTCTATAGTAGTCATAATATACCTTTAAAAACACAATATAATCATTTCATTATACCAAAAAAACATACAAAATCAAATAGATAAATGGTAGATAAATAGGGACAGGCTACTTTAATTTAAAGTGTTATAAAATTTCTCAAAAACAAAAGGAGTTTGGATGCCTCGTATAGCTAGAGGTGAAACAGTTGGTGGAATATATCATGTCATCAATAGAGGAAATATGCAAATGCAAATTTTTGATGATGCTCAAGATTATAACTATTTTTTAAAACTATTACAAACTGCAAAAGAGAGAGAAGATGTAGAAATTCATGCGTATTGCCTGATGCCAAATCATTTTCATCTGTTATTAGTTCCAATGCAAGAAAAAAGTTTGAGTCGATTTATGCAATGGCTTTTAACTTCTCATGTTAGATATTATCACAAAAAAAACGGAACTTCTGGTCACATATGGCAAGGAAGATATAAAAATTTTATCGTACAAGAAGATAGTTACTATATAACACTTTTAAAATATATAGAAGCAAACGCCCTAAGAGCCAAACTTGTCAAACAAGCTCAAAATTGGCATTATGGATCGCTTTATGAAAGAGTGACAAAATCAAGAGAACTTTTAGATCAACCATTTATTGAATTGGAGGATAATTGGCAAAAATATGTTAATCAACCTATAAAAACCAAAACACTTGAAATAATCAGAAATAGTGTAAACAGACAAGCTCCTTTAGGTACAAAGGAGTGGCAAAGTAAAATAGCTAAAAAGCTTGGATTAAATTCTACGATAAATCAACGAGGAAGACCACCCAAAAGTAAAAAGTAGCCTGTCCCCATTAATCGCAATTGTGTAAGACTGTTCCATCAAGTGCTTTTGTTAGAACTTGAGTACTTATACCTAAACTTTTACTTTTTTGGCATAATTTTTTGATATCTTTATACTCATACTCAGCGTTAAAAACTGCTTTATTTGCTTTTATAAATCTTTTATAAGCTTCACACTCATTATATAGATGACATGACTCATTAATAGCAAAATCAAAATAGCTCTCAAGATCTTTTATCTGCTCAACATTATTTTTCAAAGCTATTACTAGTCCAAGTTTATGTGCATAAGAAGCTAAAAATTTATTAAAATTTAATTGATCATTATAGCTTAAATCAAATCCAGTATCATTTGTATATCCATCCACATTATCAGCCTCAACCCCATCAAAACCTTTCTCTTTTGCAAGTTTGATTCTATTTTTCATAACTCTTTTTACATTTTTACTTCTTATATCCAACCAAATTTCATCCCAATCTGACATCTTTTTGCCAAGATCACCCTTTTTAAACTCTTTGGCATCTTCTCTCCACGGCTCATACGAACCGGCTGAAAAATAGGCTATTACAATTTTATTCTTATCATGTAGCTTTTTTATAGTTGAAATATTAGTATCAAATAGATCAATAATATAAACATCTGCTACATGATTTAAATCAACTTTTTTATCCAATTGCCAATGCCATGTAGAATCTATTTCAATTTTCAGACCAAACAAAGAGCTAAAACTGAAAAAAAATAAAAAAATTCGAAACATTCACTTACCAACTATTAAAAAATATTGTACTAAATTTACTTTATATTCAATAATATAAAATCTCACCTTAAAGTCTATTTTTTCCAGCTAAATGTATTAAATAAAATAGTAAAATTATGTAAAATTATTTTACAAAAATCACTATATCAGGATCAAATATGCACACTTTAGTAAAACTTGCTTTACTTTTATCTCTGTTTGGTTGTAGTGCTTCAACCATATCAACTAGTGGTCCATTTTTGAGTAAAAAAGGCAAAATAGTTTTAGTCTCTTTTGATAACTTTACAGATACTTCACAAGCTGGAAAAAGAGCTGCAAATATAGTTGAGGGTATTTTACTATCCAAAGGATATAGTGTCATAAGCTTAATTAATAAAAATACAGAATCTTTATCACTTGCAAAAAAGGTTCAATTGGCAAAAAAGTATAATGCAAACTATCTCATCTTTGGAGCAGTTAGTGAATGGCGATACAAAGCTGGAATAGATGTAGAACCTGCAGTTAGTCTTAGTATCAAAGCTATAAATTTAAAAACTCACAAAATTGCATGGAGTAGCACAGGCTCAAACAGTGACAAAGGTGGAGCCTCTTTAGGTGTTAGTGCACAAAAGTTAATCAATAGTATGATAGATTAGGGATTTTAAGATTATGAAAAATCTATTGAACAAGTTAAATTTTCGTAGATTTTTTGAATCTTTATCTATAATTTTCCTACTCTGTTTTATTGCGATTTTTTTTCATAAGAGTGATCCACTATTTTTAAAATCAAATTTTCCTATATTTACTATTGTATCTGCCATCTTAGTTCTGTTTTACGGCTTTTTGGCTGGTTTTAGTATTATAGTTATTAGTGGAGTTGTATTCTTTTTATTTTATCCAAGCTCTTTATTAACTCCTCTTTTGGGAGAGTTTATACTTATTTTGATATTTAGCCAATTTCATAATATTTGGGGCAGAAAAGTTTTAAAATCTCTTCATATCTCAAAATATTATCAAGATAAATTGACAAAATTGACTCACGCTTTTTATACACTAAAAATTTCACATGATGAGTTAGAAAAGAGTTATGTTTCAAAACCATATAGTATTCGCGACTCTTTTGAGATAATAAAAAAATCTATCATAAAAAACGAAGATCCATTTAAAGAGTTTTTACTACTTTTGAAAAACTCTTACAATGTCCAACAAGTAGCTTTAGTTACTTATCAAAAAAACCGAGAGATCAAGATAGATTCAACAATACAAAATTTTAGATTCAACAAAGATAATCCACTAATCCAAGAGGCAATTAGTACTTTTAAACCTGCATATATAGATCAATTAGATACCCAAACAGAGGATGATTTTTTAGCAGTGATTCCAATTTTTAAAACCAACTCTTTAAAAGCACTACTTCTTATAAAAAAGATTCCATTTTTATCTTTTAACAAAGAGAGTTTACTGCAAATGTCTATCATATTAAGATACTTTTATGATCAATTAGAAATTTATCAAAATTTTCAAAACTACCATTATAGCATGAGTCAAAAAGAGTTACTATTTAGGTATGAGTTAAATATATTGAGACATTTAAAAAAAGAGTTTTTGATAGACTCTTATATAGCTGTATTTAAACCTTTTGATCATTTATTAGAGCACAGTTTTAGGCGAAAACTGGAGAGTGATATAAGAGTGATTGATCAATTTATAATCTATAATGATGGTATTCATGTAAGCATTGTAGTATTATTACCACTTAGCTCTTACTCTTCATCTTTGGATTTTGCAAAAAAAATTACCAACTATTTTAAATATGATGATATTAAGTATGAACTATTTGATATTTTAGAGATAGAGTTGGTAAAAAAATATATAAAGTACCCATATGCAAGAGTTTAATCAAATTACTATCTATGTTTTAATCTTATCTCATACTATTATATCTATTATGATTGCATCGATTGCTACATTGATACTTAAAAAAAGATATATTGATAAAGAGATAAAAATCTTTTTTTTGATATTTATTTTAAATTTTACAATAGTGCTTTTTGGCTATATGCTTAGTTTATGGTTGATCTATTATTTAAATAAAACAAAACAGGCAAAGCAGATAGATAATATAAAAAGTTTAAATATAGATCAAATTTATGAAGATTTTCCAATTATAAAAAGATCTTTTGGTGAGAGTTTCTTACCAAAAATAGCTCAAATCAACTCTCCAAACAAAATAAAAGCTGCTGTATTTATGTCTGAAAATATCTCAAAAGAGTTTATATCTATATTTAAAAAACTTTTAGCTGATAACTCTGATGAAATTAGACTATATAGCTTTGCAACTCTAAGCTCATTTGAAAAGAGTATCAATGATAAGATAGACTCTATTTTAGACAAATTACAAGATGCAACTAGCATAGAGAGAGCAAATTATGCACTAACTCTTGCATATTTATATTGGGATTTAATATATTATGATTTGATTGATAAAGAGTTAAAATCTTCAACACTTGATCAAATAAGAAAATATATAGCCATAGCTTCAATGCAGATATCATGTAGAGAAGATTTAGTACCACTAGTAGCAAAACTTAGTCTATATACAAAAGATTTAGAAAAAGCAAAAGAGATGTTTTTAAAATCACTCGAATTTGGATATGACAAAGATACTATTTTGATATATTTAGCCCAAATTGAGTATGAATTAAAAAATTATAAAAATGTCAAAATTATACTCTCAAATTTGGATAATCACCAAAAAATTAACCTCATTAAAAATATAAAATCCCAATGGATAAGAGAATGAGCAAATTTATCATCAAAAATTCAAAAGTTGATATTATCTTTTTGGCTGAAGGTACTTATCCTTTTGTTAGAGGTGGTGTATCATCTTGGATTCATCAAATTATTAGCTCTCTTAGTGAGTATAGCTTTGGTATAATTTTTATAGGTAGTAAAAAAGAGGATTATGGTGAAATTTTATATGAGCTTCCACCAAATTTACTCCATCTTGAAGTGCATTATCTATTTGATGATATACAAAATAGACCTATTTATAAAAAAGGGGATAAAAAAGCATTTAAAGCTATAAAAGAGCTACATGAAAGCTTTGATAAAGAGTCTATAAAGCTACATGATATGATAAAAGAGATATCATTTTTTGAAAAAAAATTAACTTATCAAGACTTTTTATACTCAAAAAGATCGTGGAAATATATTAGCTTAATGTATGAAAAAAATGCTCCTGATATCTCATTTGTCGATTATTTTTGGACAGTGAGAAATATCCATGCTCCTATTTGGAAAGTAGCAAAAGTAGCAAGAGATATGCCAAAGTGTAAGATTTTACACTCTCCATCAACTGGATATGCTGGTTTGTTAGGCTCTTTAGCATCAATCTATTTTGATACTCCTTTTATCTTAACTGAACATGGCATCTATACTAAAGAGAGAAAGATCGATCTTTTATCAGCCAAATGGATTAAATTTTCCAAATCTTCCCTTATAAAAGAAAAAGTTGAAGAGTTAAATTATGTCAAAAAGATGTGGGTTAATTTTTTTGAACAAATTGGGAAACTTAGCTACTCACAAGCTAAATATATCATCTCTTTATATAAAGAGACACAAAAAGTGCAAATCTCTTATGGGGCAGATAAAAATCGCTGTATTGTTATACCAAATGGTATAGATTTAGATAGATTTAACTCTCTGGTTTTTAAAAGAGAATCAAAAATTCCACAAGTTGTCACTCTAATAGGAAGAGTAGTTCCTATAAAAGATATTAAAACATTTATAAGAGCCATAGCTATAGCAAAACTTAGCATTGCTAATATAGTAGGTTTAATTGTTGGTCCAACAGATGAGGATAAAGAGTATGCCAAGGAGTGTTTTGAGATGGTAAAACTTTTTAATCTAAATCAAAATATACAATTTTTAGGACATAGAAGAGTTGATGATATACTGCCTAAAAGTGGTATTTTAACGCTAACTTCTATAAGTGAGGGTATGCCTTTGGTTGTGCTTGAAGCTTTTGCTGCTGGAGTTGTTTGTGTTACAACTGATGTTGGAAGTTGCAAAGATCTGATTTATGGTGCATTAGATCAAAGAGATATAGAGATTTCAAAAGCTGGAGAGGTTGTTCCTATAGCTGATTCATCAGCATTGGCAAAGAGTTATATCAAATTTTTAACCAATGAAAGACTATACAAACAGGCTCAAAAAAGTGCATTAACAAGAGTAAAGCTCTATTATCAAGATAAGATGTTTTTAAATAAATATAGAAAAATTTATAAAGAGTTTATTTAAATGGCTGGAATTGGATTTAAACTAAGAGAGATTTATGCAAAAGAGTCATTAAGTGCTTATATAAGAGTGTATGGATATAGTGCACTTTTGAGTGCTGGTCCTTGGGTTAGTTCTATTTTGGCTATATTGATCATAGGGTTCATGAAAATTTCTACATTCGATTCTATTTCGCAAATTATTGAGTATCAACTACTTATAACTTATGCTTATGCACTCGCTTCTAGTCTTTTATTTAGTGGAGTTATTCAACTTCCATTTACAAGATATATTGCAGATAGGTTATATGAAAAAAAACCTCAAATGCTAACTCCCGCATATTTTGGAGCAGTAATTATTACACTTCTTGTTGGTATTTTTATTATGTTTCCTATAACTCTTTATATCTTTGATGATCAAAGTACTATATTTGTTATATTGATAGTCTCTATGTTTGTTACTATGAGTTTAGTATGGCTTACAAATATATTGGTCTCTAGTTTAAAATTTTATACTCAAATACTCTTTGCTTATATATTTAGTTATTTGCTTATTATATTTTTATCATACTTTTTTGGAAACTACTCTATCTCTTTGATTGCTATTTTTCTTTTTGGAAATTTGATTCTTTTATCTATCTTAATTACTCTTATTTTAAAAAGTTACCCAAGTGAAAAACTGGTTGATTTTACATTTTTTAATCCAAAAAAGTTTTATTGGAGATTGGCTTTAGCAGGGGTATTTTACAATGCTGGTGCATGGGTTGATAAGGTTATTTTTTGGTATCATCCTCTAACAGGTGAAGCGATAATTGGTAAAATGCACGGTAGCATCATATATGATGTACCAATCTTTTTGGCTTATCTTACCATCATACCCTCAATGGCTATATTTTTCTTTAGACTCGAAGCATTTTTTTCACAAAAATATGATCTTTTTTTTGATGCAGTTAAGACTACTGGGACTTTAAGTGCTATAAAAAGATACAAATCTCAAATGATCGAAGTTATCTCTACGGCAATTAGAGAGATTCTTTTTATCCAAGCTCTTGTTGTGATAACACTTTTTATTTTTGCAAAAAATATATTTTTACTATTTAATATACCACTGCTTTATCTTAATCTTTTTTATATAGATATGATTGGAGCACAACTTCAATTAGGGTTTATGTCTATACTTGCACTTTTGTACTATCTTGATAAAAGGCTTTTGGCTATGTGGCTTAGTTTACTATTTTTGATACTAAATGCTACTCTATCGTATATAAGTATCTTTTTAGGACCATCATTTTTTGGTTATGGATATGCTATCTCTTTACTTATATCATTTGTACTATCTTTGTTTGTTATAAGAAAAGTAATGAAGGATCTTGAGTATGAAACATTTTTACTTCGCTAAATTTTTGCTAATTTTTCTAATCTTTATAGATTTAAAAGCGATAGATAAGAGTGCAGTTGTATATTATGCAGATGATGTACCTTACTCTTTGGTTGGGATACATGATTATATAATTTTAGAGCCATCAAATGTAAACACTTATACTCATGGATTTAAAAGATATCGCCAAAATATATATGCATATATAAGTGTTGGTGAAGCTACAAATTATAACAGCTACTTTAAAGAGCTTAAAAGATCTTGGTTTTTGGGTAAAAATGAGGCTTGGAAAAGTAAAATTATGGATATCTCTAATAGGGAGTATCATCAATTTTTGATACAAAAGGTGATAAAACCTTTATATGAAAGAGGGTTTAAAAACTTCTTTTTTGATACCATGGATTCTTACATGATCGTATCTTATAATAAAAAAGATCAACAAAGATTTCAAAAGGGTTTAATTAGCTTTATAAAAAAGTTTAAAAACACTTTTCCTAATTCAAAATTGATTATAAATCGTGGTTTTGAAATTATCGATTTTATACATGATGATATAGAGGCATTTTTGTTTGAATCGTTCTATTATGGGCTAGATTCTAAACTTAAATATAAAAAAGTCTCTCAAAGTGATCGTTTATGGTTAAGAGAGAAGTTAAAAAAGGTTAAAAGATATAATATTCCAATTATTGCAGTTGATTATTTACCAAATCCTCAATCAAAAAAATCTAAACAGATTATAAAGATGCTAAAAAAAGAGGGCTTTATTGGATATATCGGTACAAAAGATTTACAAAGTGTTGGAATAAGCTCTAAAAATGCGATTAAAAGAGAGGTTCTTTTACTTTGCAATCCTTTACATAAATCAGATACTATAAATGATACAAGTGCTCATAGAATTGCCTCTGTTGCACTAGAGTATTTGGGATTTACCCCTGTTATAAAAAATATTCAAGACTTTAAAAAAGATTTTAATACCAAAAATTATGCAGCTATTATAGTTTGGTTTGATAAAAAATTGGATGATTATGAAAACTTTTCAAAATGGATAACAAAAAAGATAAAAGATGGTCAAAAAGTGATATTTTTTAGTGAGTATTCACTTGATCCCTCTTTTTCTTTTTTAGAAGATATCGGTATCAAAGTAGAAAAAAACCTATCAACAAAAAAAGATATTTCTAAAAATAAAATCATCTATCAAGATAAGATGATAGGCTATGAGATAAATCCATCAATCAATTATTTAAGATATATGATAACTCCAAAAAGCAAAAAAAATCTTTTAACTTACAAAAATTCAAAATCTCAAACTTCAACCCTAGCAGCAATCATGCCATGGGGAGGGTATGTTTTAATGGATACATTATATTATACTTTTTTAGATAGTGATCTTTTGGTTATTGATCTATTTCAATTTTATAAAGAGGCATTAGAGATTGATAACTTTCCAATACCAGATGTAACAACTGAAAATGGTAGAAGACTCTTTTTTGTTCATATTGATGGAGATGGAAGTGCAAACAAGGTAGAGGGTAAGAGAGATAAATACTCTATTGAACTGATTTATGAAGAGTTTTTAAAAAGATACAAAATTCCACAATCAATCTCTATCGTTGAATCAGAAATTGCACCTTATGGTCTCTATCCAAACTTATCTGCTAGATTAGAAAAAACTGCTAAAAAAATTTATGAACTTCCTTATATTGATGCTGCAACCCACACATTTTCTCACCCATTTTTTTGGAAAAAAATCAAAAATTATTCATTAGATAAAAATTACCACTTAAAAGTTAAAAATTATGATTTTTACCTACCAAGAGAGATTAAAGGATCACTAAATTATATCAATACGAAACTTTTACCTAAAAATAAAAAAAGAGCAAATACCATATTTTGGACAGGTGATTGTATGCCTCAAGAAAAGACCTTAGAGTATATTTATAAAAATGGTATAAATAACTTAAATGGCGGAGATACTGAGATTAGAAATTCTATTCCATGGATATCAAGAGTACAACCATATGGAATAAAAATAGGAGATTATTATCAAATCTATACAGCCCAGCAAAATGAAAATATCTACACAAATGATTGGTATGGTCCATTTTGGGGATTTAAACAGGTTATTCAAACTTTTAAATTAACCAATAAACCAAAAAGATTAAAAGCTATGAATATATATTATCACTTCTATTCAGGCTCAAAATTAGCCTCTATCAAAGCTTTAAAAGAGGTGTATGAGTGGGCTATCAAGCAAGAGAGTATGCCCATTTTTGCAACCGAATACTCACCAAAAGTGGTCGATTTTTATGATGCCTCTATTGCCAAAGTAAATAACTATTGGCTCATTAAAGGTTTAAAAGATTTAAAAACTATTAGAGTAGCTCATAGTATGGGTTTTGTTGATATGGATAAAAGTGTTGGAGTTGTTGGTAAAAAAAGTGAAAAGGGGTTTGATTATATACATTTAGCTCCAAATTCAACACATCTTCTTTATCTTTCAAAAAAACCGTTAAAAAATCAAAACTATTTAATTCACTCAAATGCCAAAGTAACAAAATATAAAAAAAGTGGTAAAAATATCTCTTTTGAATTAAGCTCATATGTAGATCTAAAATTTAGTTATCACATAGCTAAAAATTGTAGTATAAAGCTATCTAACAAAGC
>JALWLB010000055.1 GCA_027081145.1 Campylobacterales bacterium | reverse complement strand
TGTGATTGATAGGGCGAAAAATAGATTATTATTTTTTTCTACATGATAATATAAACACACAATCAAAAAAAACTAAACATTTTATACTATCTCACACATGTTATGATAGTTTAACTTTTGATGGAAGATTAACTTGCTATTTTCAAAACAGTGATATATATCTAAAATCACAAATTGATATTTTTGGATTCTCTTCTAAAACAGAGGCGATAAATATAGAGATTAAAAAAGTTGATGATAGTATCTTTCAACTTCCAAAAAATTTATCTATCATTTTAGATCAAGAGAGTGAAGAAAAAAATACAATAAGAGCAAAACAAATTATCTCCTATTTAAAAAATTTAACACCATAAAGATACTTTTAAAACTATCTCATCCATCTTTCATACCACATTTCAAATATTAAAATTCTCCAAAGAGTACTAACATACTCTCTTTTGCCATTTTGAAACTCTTGATAAATTTGTACAACCTTTTGTGAATTTAAAACTCCTTCTCTTTTTAAACTGTTTTTATCTAAATATCTATCTAAATACCCTTTTAACTCATTTTGAAACCAAAATTCAAGAGGAATAGAAAAACCTTTTTTTGGTCTATCTATAAGCTCTTTTGGTATATATTTATGAGCTATTTTTTTTAAAATATATTTCTGTTGTTTATTGTTAAGTTTTAAACTTGAATCAAGTTGAGCTACAAACTCTATCAATCTATATCCCAAAAATGGATCTCTTCCCTCCAAAGAGACACTCATAGTAGATCTATCAACCTTTGTTAAAATATCATCAACCAAATATGTAGAAAAATCTATTGCTAAAATAGAGTTTAAAAGATCACAACTATCATGTAGTGTAATATTATCAAAATTTGATCTTATATTTAATACTTTATAATTTATCAACTCTTTTGCCTCTTTATAAGAGATAGCTTGTTTTTTATACTTTAAAATTCTAGGAGTATAACTCTCTTTTAGTAAATCTTTGATCTTTTCATATCTAGTTGAAAAATTAAACAAATCATTTAATATAGGTATTTTAGAAGGCTCTATAGTTGATAAGCTATCTAGTATTAAAGCTTTTAAATAATTTGGGATTTTATCTAAAATTTTACTATTTTGCATAATAGATTTATACACACTATATCCAGCAAAAATTTCATCTCCAGCATCAGCCGATAATACAACACTTACATGCTCTTTTGCAATTTTACTAACCAAAATAGTAGATATAGCAGATTTATCACTAAATGGCTCATCAAAAATTTCAGCCAAAGATGGGATAATGTTTAGTGCATCTTTGCTTGAACAATAATACTCAAAATGTTCAGTACCTAAATATTTAGCTATCTCTTTTGCATATGGAGCTTCATTATACTCATCTTCATAAAAGCCAATAGTAAAAGTTTTAATTTTTTTTGAACTATCTTTTTGTAAAAGTGCTGCAACTATTGAGCTATCATACCCTCCACTTAAAAATATACCAATAGGAACATCAGAGACTAAGCGTAAATTAAAACTCTCACTTAACAGTTTTTCAACCTCTATCATAGCTTCATCTTCACTTATATCTAATCTAGGTTTATTAAAAAACTCTACTATAGACCAATACTCTATCTCTTGAATTAAAGATTTTTTAAGATCGATTTTCAAATAGTGCCCTGCTTTTATTTTATAACTATTTTTAAAAATTGTATGAGGCTGTAAAATATATCCAAATTGAAAATATTGAGCTAAAGCATCATAGTTTAAATCTTTCTCAAATCTATCTATTTGATGAAACGCTTTTAATTCAGAAGCAAACAAAAACAGAGAATCATTTTTATAAAAATATAGTGGCTTAACCCCTGCTCTATCACGAAATATAAAAATTTCATCACTCCTGTTATCATGTATAACAAAAACAAACATACCATCAAACTTTTCTACCGCTTTTACACCCCATTTGTGATACGCTTTTAAGATAACTTCAGTATCTCCACTTGAATTAAAACTATAACCAAACTCTATTAACTGTTTTTTTATATCCTGAAAGTTATAAATCTCACCATTATAAACTATACTTAGATGCTCAAAACTCATAGGTTGAGAAGCAGCATTTGAAATATCTAAAATAGATAATCTTCTATGAGCTAAAGCAACATTTGCAAACTCTTTTTGTATAAACTTATATCCACTATCATCTGGTCCTCTATGAGTTAAAGTATCATTCATTCTTTTTAAATCATCTATCGTTAAACTCTTTTTATAATCGATAAAACCAACCAAACCACACATTAAGCTATCTTTTTATTCTCATTTTCGATCTCATTTGCAAAAAATATCAAGCTAAACAAAAGTAATTTATCATAATAGGTAACTGCCCCAATATCAATCAACAATAAAATTACTAAAAATGCATACAAATTTAATCTCAAAGCAAAATTTTGAACCTTTTTTATCTTTATATATAAAAGAACATGCATACTATAATAGATCATAAAACCAACAAGTCCAACCCCTTGTAAAAGCTCAACAAAATTGTTGTGTGCATACCCTCCAAAAAAGTATCTAAATGTATCCACTCCCATTCCAAAAAATGGATGATTAGAGAACATATCGAGTGCATTTTCTATATATATTTTTCTCTCTTGAGTACTTCTTTCAGCTCCATGACCAGATAAGGTAGCAAAAATATTTATAATTCTATAAATCACATTTTCAAATTGAGCAATAACAGCTTTTATATCAACACTCAAAACAAAAATTACTCCAGCTACTAAAAGTCCACCAAGCATCATAAAAAATCTTTTTATATCACTCAAGGTTGAGATAACATATACAATAAATAAAAAAGCCCCCATAACCAAAGATGTCCTTGAAACAGTTAAAAAAATACTATAAAGAGCTAAAAAGATATTTATAATATGGATAAATTTATAAAAATAGGAGATATCTTTTTGAAGATAGTATATACTTATCGCCAAAGAGACAACCATCAAAAAGCCAAGTGCATTTGGATTTGCCATAGTACCAAAAAAACGGTAATTCAAATGGGTCTCAATTCCAAGATCAATAATGCCAAATGCAAGTAAATAGTTTATAAATGATCCTAAAATAACTCCAGTTGCTAATGCCGATGAGAGGTTATACTCTTTTAATGCACTATAAATAACAATTAAATTTATAACCATTAAAATAAGAGTTTTTATAGTGATGATTGAACTTTCATGATTTATAGACCAAAAGAGGCTCAAAGTACAATAGATTGTAAAAATAGCATACACAATAATAATATCATTTATATGTAATCTCTTTTTATAATCTATCAAAAATAAAACTGCGAAATATCCTAAAAAAATCAGATTTAAAAGATTGCTAATTTGCACAAACTCTTTTGCTGCAAAAACAACTCTTGCACATATATATAAAGCTAAAAACAGAAATAAAATCTTAACTTTAAAAGGGTACCCTTTTTTATCGATCTCCAAACATCACCTCTTGATATAGCTTAAATATTCTATCAAAATTATAACTACTTACGGCTCTTTGATAAGCTTTTTGCATAAGTTCTGTTTTTAGTTTTCTATTTTGTAACATATATGTTATAGCACTACTTAATCCTTTGACATTGCCAACTTTATATAATAATCCAAATTGTACCTCTTCAAAATCACCTTTTATCTCTTGATAAATTCCACTACCAGGAGCTAAAATTTCTCTAGGTCCACTAATACAATCAGAAGAGATCACCACACATCTACAAAGCATCGCCTCTACCAATACATTTGGAAATCCTTCAGTGCGACTAGCAGATATAAAAATGTCACATTTTGATATAAATTTAAAAGGATTCTCCACTCTTCCTAAAAAATGAACTCTATTTTGAACATTTAACTCTCTTGCTAATTTTAAAAGATTATATTTTTGATCACCATCTCCTAAAAAGATAACCTCAACACTCAAATCATCCAAATATGAGAGTGCTTTTATCACATCTTGGTTTCTTTTTAACTCTATCAATCTTCCAACACAAATTAAATATCTCTTTTTTTTATCAAAATAGAACTCACTCACCCTCTCTTTTGATAATCTAATAATCTTTGAAATATCATATGGATTATTTATCACTTGTGAACTATTATCAAAATTAAACAACTCTTGCATATCAAGCTGCATTCCTAAAGATTTTGATATGATTAAATCTGCTCTTTTATATAGATGCTTAATCAAAAATAGATTAATCTTACCACTAATTCCACCTTTTGTATATCTACTAATCTTTCCAGAGTTTACTATTTGAGCTTTATGGCTTGATCCAAAAAGTTTTGCAAGAATATTTATATAATTTGCTCTTAATACATGGCTTTGAACAAGTTCAATATCATGTTGTTTTATAATCTTTTTTAATTTATATGCAAAATAAGGAAGCAAAAGAAGTTTTAAAAATCCATTTTGTGAACCATCAAAATTTGATAGATAAATTATCTTAGCATCTTTTGGTAATTTATAAAAAACTTTTTTCTCAACCGTTATAAGCTCAATCTCCAAATTTTGTTTAAAAAAGTAACTATACAACAGACTAACAACTCTCTCAGCTCCTCCAGCATAGAGTGAATTTGTCAAAATAGCTCTTTTTTTAGCCATCATTTAAACCTCTAATACTCTTTTTATAAAAAAAGCTTATATTAGTAGCATAAATAGTTGCTGCAAAAACCAACATATATAAAAAGTGATAAACACTCTCATAATCAAAAAAGTAAGATATCACAATAGTAGTAGAGTATATAGTGGCATTTAGAAGATAAAAATTAAACTCTTTTAAAATTGTCAAAACTCTACCAGTTGGTGAAGCTATAACTATACAAAGATAATAAAACGACATGATAAAAAATATCTCTCTTATCATCACTATATCACTCTCATTAAATTTATCAGAAAATAAAAATCTTATGATATATGGAATCAAAAAGTAAGTCACACTCACACCCAAAACATACAAAGAGATACTTTTAAAATAGACATCTTTTAACATTTTAACACTATCGCTATATCTTTTTTGGGCTATGAGGTGTGTTGCTTTTGCTGCAAAAATATTTACAACAGGTGCATTAGCAATTTGCATAATGACACCCAAAAACTTATTTGCATATGAGTATAGTGAGTATGATCCTGCCCCAAATCCAACAAAAACCCAAGCAACAATTAAATCTTTTATACCAAGTATGATTGAACTTAATTTTAGTTTTGATGAGTTTTTTAAAATTGCTAGAGTATCATCTATATAAAATGAAAAGTAATATCTTAATTTTAACTTTTTAAAGATCAAGAGAAATTGCCAAATATTTACCAAAATAGTAGCTATAATGCTAGAATAAGCTATAACAATCAAATCTTTATGCATCAAAAACAGAATAGTCAAAATATTTACCACATGTACAAATATATCTACAAAATAAAATGAAGCATAAAATCCTTCAAGATTTAGTATGGTTTTATTTAAAAATAAAATATTTTGAAATATAAGATAAAAGATAAAAACATTTAAAAAGCTTTTTAACTCTTCATTTAAAAACTCTATCTCAAATGTAGAACTTATAAAAA
>JALWLB010000054.1 GCA_027081145.1 Campylobacterales bacterium | reverse complement strand
CTCACCACCTAGCACATTAGAACTTCTGTTGCTATCTTCTTGTGAATTATATTTTTCAACACTTAATTTAAAAGTTGTAGAGAAATTTTTTTGTATAACATAGTTGGCTAAAGAGTTGATAATAAAACTATAACTATTCTCATCTCCTCCTATAAAAATTTTATTTATATTGATACCTAAAGCAAATTTAGTTTTCGTAAAGTTTTTTGATATGTTTGATCCTATATTGATATAATCGATCCTATTATCATAACCAAATTCATTATAGGTAAAAAACGAATTAGTAATTTTAAAAAGATCTGCTATATATAAATGAGAGAGTTGTAATTCAAATGTCTCATAAAGACTTTTAGTTTTATTTGTATCATTGCTTATATTAAAATCAGCATATGATGTTGTAGCTAAAAATGTATTATTATTGATATTATCATCATACGCAACTCCAACTCCAACCGATCCAAAAAAGAAGTTTCTCTTTTTTCGTTGATTGATCGATGCTAAAAAAAAATTAATGTTTTCAACTACATTTTTTGGTGGATTGGTTTTTAACACTTTTTCAAACTCTCTTTGAGAATCTGGATAAAGTTTTAACATAAAAAGAGTCTTTGCATACTCCAATCTAGCTCTTTGGTTATTTGGATCATTTATCAAAACTCTATCAAATGCCATAAGTGCATCTTCGTATGAGCCTTCGTTGTATCTTTCCATGCCTTGCTCAAAATCACTCAGTTTTTGTTTTTTGATTATTATCGGCTTTATTATCTGTTTGAGTGGTAGTTTTGGAGTTGGTTTTAATTTTGGCAACTGTTTTTTAGATGTTTTTTTCCTTTTAGGAGTTATCTGTTTAATTTGAAAGAGCTCTACCACATAAGCATCTTTGTATATTTTTTGATATCTTTTTAGTGCCTCTTTAGCCTCTTTTTTGCTTTTATAAGAGTTAGAGAAAACACCATAATATTTTTCTAATTTGTGTATATACATATCTGGTTTGGTTTTAAATTTTTTTGCATTTTCTAATTTTACAAATGAGGCTAGTTTAACTTTATATACACTTTGTATAGTTGCATTTTTATCACTTTGAACAAATTTAAGAGCATCTTGTTTAAAACTAAACAGTTTTATCTTACTATCTAGCGAAAATAGTAAAGAGAAACTAAATATTAATAAGATAATTTTTTTCAAAACATGCCCTCTTTTAAAATACTAATATAAATATCGACAAAAAGAAAATTATTTTTAGGAATAATAATTGCTTATGTTTGAATTGAAAGGTTTAATGATGATAATGGCAAATGATATAAAGTTATTAGGAACTAGTGGAAGCAAAACAGATAAGTGTGGGGCAAGTTCCATACTGGTGTCTAAAAATATAGCGATAGATGCTGGAAACATTATAAATAGTATGCAAAACAGAGCACAAGATATTGAACATATTTTTTTAACACACTCTCATCTTGATCATATAAGCGATATTCCCTACATGATTGATACATTTTTTGCAAAGATGGATAAACCTTTAAAAATTTATGCTCTTAAAGAGACTATACAAACGCTAAATAATCATATGTTTAATTGGAAAATTTGGCCAGATTTTCAAAATATACAACTTTTAAACTCAAAACATAATGCTGTTGAATTTATAGAGATTTCATACAAACAAGAGTATAAATTTGATGAAGTCAGTATAAAAGCAATACCACTAAATCATGTAGTCCCAACTTGCGGATTTGTTATCAAAAAAAAATCTTTTAGCACTATTTATGCACCCGATACATATATTTGTGACTCTATTTGGCAAGAAGCCAATAAGGATCATACTATAAACTCCATCATCATAGATGTATCATTTCCATCAAGATTGGATAAATTGGCAAAAGATAGCAAACACTTAACTCCAAAACTTTTAAAACAGGAGTTAAAAAAATTAAAAAGAGATGATGTTAGTATATTTGTCACACACATAAAACCTAACTATTTTGATGAAGTGGTTTATGAGCTAGAAAAGTATAGTATATTTAAAAATAATGGTAGAGTTTTAAAAGATAATGAGTTTTTAATAAATCATAACTATATGGAGCATGATAATAATTATGTAGATATCATAACAGCAATTTCAAAAGAGAAAGATTTAGGAACAATTTTACAAATTATTCTAACAGAAGCGATGAAATTTACTCATAGTGAAGGTGGCACAATATATCTAAAAGAGAAAGATAAATTGATCTTTAAAGTTGTTAAAAATACTAAATTAGAAATATTTGATACAGATGTAAATTGGTCACCAGTAAAACTTTATATAGATGGCAAAGAGAATACTTCAAATGTTTCCGCACTTTGTGCTCTTAAAAAAGAGGTTATAAAAATAGATGATGCCTATGAGATAAAAGAGTTTGATTTTCAGGGTATGAGAGAGTTTGATAAAGCAAACAATTATCACTCAAAATCTATGTTAGTAGTACCTATGATGGATCATGAAGATGAGCTTATAGGAGTTTTGCAACTACTAAATAAAAAAGATTTAAATACAACTATTGCTTATACTCAAAAAGATATTGATATCACCCTAGCTTATGGTGCATATTCAGCTGTTGCAATAACTAAAAATAGATTGATAGATAGTTTGGAAAATCTTTTATTAGCTTTTTTAAAATCAATTGCAGTTGCAATCAATGCAAAATCTTCATACGGGTATGGTCATATAGAAAGAGTTGCTGCTCTTATGGATATGATTACAGATAAAATCCATAATGACAATACAATATATAAAGATATAAGATATAGTGATGATGAGCTTAGTGAGCTTTCATTAGCAGCTTGGATGCATGATATTGGTAAAATTGCTACTCCTGAGTATGTTTTAAATAAAGCTACAAAACTTGAAACTATACATGATAGAATCAGCGAGATAAAAATACGATTTGAAAATGCCAAAAATTTATTAAAAATTCAGATGCTTGAAACAAAATATGAAAGCATCAAAAAAAGGTTACAAAAAGAGATAGATGAGTTGGAAAAAGATTATCTTTTCTTAGAAAAGTGCAATCAACCAGAAAATTTTTTAAAAGATGAAGATATAAAAAAAATTCAAGCAATCGCAAAAAAAACTTATCTACATGATAACAAGCCAACTCCACTATTAAGTGCGAATGAGGTTGAAAATTTATCTATTAGATCAGGCTCACTCACAGAAGAAGAGAGATTAAAAATAAATGAACATGCAAAAGTTAGTTTTGATATGTTATCCTCATTTGAGTTTCCAAAAAAATTTAAAAATGTACCACAAATTGCCTCATCTCATCATGAAAAGCTAAATGGAACAGGCTATCCACGAGGTTTAAGTGCAGATGAAATTTCATTAAAAGCTAGAATGTTAATCATCGCTGATATATTTGAAGCACTAACCGCTAATGATAGACCATATAAAACTCCAAAAACTCTTAAAGAGGCGTATAAGATTTTATCATTTATGGTAAAAGATGGCGAACTTGATGGAGAGTTATTGGAATTTTTAAAAAAGAGTGGAGTTTTTAAAGAGTATGCAAAACAGTACCTAAATCAAGAACAATTGGTCGAATAAAACCAATTTAGTATTAAAAAAAAATTACAATTTGCCGAAATTAAATTATAGTTGTAAATATTAAAAAAAGTGGGATAATGAATAATCAAAGTATATTAATATCAAGCTATTTAAATCATGCCATAGTTGAATCTCAACTTAAAAAAGCCAAAGATTATGCTCTAGATCTTAGTGTAGTAAAATTTGAGCTTAAATTTAAACCAGATGAAGGGCAAAAGTTTAAACATATCATTAGCTTTATTCACTCATATTTAGAGTTTATCCCAGTTATTTATGAAGGTGGCAACACTTTTATACTTTTTTTACAAGATTATAAAATTCATGCAGCTGTTATGACTATAAAAAATTTGATTTTAAGTATCAAACTAAAATTTAATGTAGAGATTAAAAACCTTGCAATTACACCTTATGAAAATGATGATGATATAAATACTCTAACCCAAAGAATTCATAAGCTATTCATGAAATCAAAAGTATCAAAAACAAAAGATATAGTTTATGGTACAAAAGAGTTTGAATTTAATGCAGATGAAAATCAATTAGAAAAGATAAAAGCAATTTTTACAAAATATCCAAATGTTAGTATTTATGGATTTTATAAAGAGATACCTCTAGTTAATAAAACATTGATAAGTTACTGTTCTGACAATACAACAAGAGTTACAATTGATAAAAAAAACTATGCCTTTATTAAAAAACAGAGCTTTGTCTATATCGAACACTACATGATACCAAGTATTATGAGAGCAGATATAGTCAAAACAGATGATGAGAATCAAACAATAGAGTTAGATCATATAATATTTTTAGATAATTCTCCATTGCATAGAAAAAATATTAGAATAACTCCTCATAAAGCTATTCATGCTTCGCTTGAGAGAGAGGGAGAGATACATATAGAGGGAGTTATTTGTGATATATCTAAAAACTCTATTTTACTTGAGACACAACTTGCAAAAGTAGAAGAGTTAATCAGTAAAAATTTACAAAATTTCCAATTTAAACTAAGTTTTCAAATAGAAAATCTAACAGGCACCTCTCAAGAGCTTAGTATGAAAGCAACAATATATAGAACATCTGGCAATACTTTGATACTAAATATTTTTCCAAACTCTTTTGCTCAAACACATATTTTGGAGTATATCACTATGTGTCAAAATTTACTACTTCGTGAAGTATTACAAGAAGAGTAGTTAGAGATTATATTTTTTGATAAGTTGTAAATTTCTTTTTACTTTATTATAGTATGAGTGATTAACTTTCCCCCCATTATATCTACTAATAGTTTCAAAATGATCTTTGGAGTTATTACTAAGCCAAACTAGATATAAAATTGCTAATTTGATATTAAATTTATCATCATTCATCATCTTTTTTATAAGAGATATATCACTCAAAAAAACAATATCTTTTAATTTATACACCTTTGCAACAAATTTTGCAGTTTGAAGTCTAACTTGCATAACTCCATATGATGCCTCTTTGATACCTTTTTGTAAAAGATGTTTATCACCAAATCGGCTTTTACCAGCACCTGTTTCACTCAAACAAATTGCCATCGCTATCTTTTCTAGCGTTTTTCCATGTTTATTTGGATAGTTTTTTGCAATCTCTTTTACTTGTTTTAAGATATTTATCTGTTTATAGTTCAAAGCTTTTGCATCAATTTTACAAAAACCAATTATCAATATAGTAATAATAACTCTTATCATGTAGCTCTTTTTAAAAAGAAAAAGTGTGTTAAAACAATCACAAATAGAACTTGAAATACTATACCTACAAAAGGAATTAAAGAGAGTAGATACAAAGAGAGTGTAGTACTTCTAAGTTGAAATTTGTGGTTTTTTATGATAGATTGAAACTCTTTTTTATCACTTATGTTAAGACCAACATCCAAAACTAAAAAGTTGTGAAAAAGATAATAAAATGGCAAAGCAAGTGCAAAAACATTTATAATTGGTACAAACATAAACGGAAGCGAAATGATAAGTAGAATCAAAAATATAAACAATATCTTTGTATAAGATAAAATAGTTGAAATTATAGAGTTTTCTTCATTTGGTAATTTTAGGTGGTTGTAATATTTTTGATGGATAATTTTTATAATTTTAGGAGTAAAAAAACCAACAACTATAGTTGCTATAACAACCGACATTATTATAACCAAAATAGCTCCAAAAATATAAAAAAAGATTATAAATAACCACTTAAAAAAGCTAAATGAGAGTATATATGCAAGTTTAGGATACTCTTTTGCATCTACAAATGATACACCACTTTGAAAATAGGCACTAACACTATCTCCTAGTATCAAATACAAAATCAAAATAACAGCAAAAGTTATAATAAATGGTAAAAAAGAGATTGACAATATAGCTGGTGTAAAAAAGTCTTTTAAGCTTTTTTGAATGATCTGTTTAATCATTGGTATCTTTTTTCTAACTCCAAATATAAAGCTTTAGCATCTAAGATTTTATCTTCTAATATCTCTAACATTACATCATTATCCTCTTTATCACCCCATATCTTTTTATATTTTCCATCTTTATATCCATGATCTTGTCTAAATTGATTTAAAACATTTTTAGCCAAATAAAACTTATACAAAATATCTAAGTTTAATCCACAATGAGAAGCACTTTGAAAAAAATCATCAACAATTTTATAAAAATCTTCTCCATTTAAAACATCTCTCATAAAATGCTCTATATTATTTACAATTTCTAAACTCTCGCTACTACTTTGTAGGTTTGGCTCTTTACAAAAATCTTTTATATATTTTGTATCTCCAACATCATCAACCAACTTTTTTATATCTCCTAGATTACTGTTTTTATAATACTCTAAACCCAAGCTCATCACAAAATGCCAAATATCAACTATCTCTATTTTTATATTGTCCCAATCTGGATCTTTTTGAATATCCTTCCAATGCTTCCAATTAAAACTATCAATAAGCTCAGCACACTCCATATAGATACATCTTCTCCAATTTATAATCCGATTATGCTTATTGTAACCGCTCTCCCAATTTTTACCATTTGTCTCATCATTTAGTGTTTGTTGGAGTGTAAACATCTCCAAAAGTTTATCTTTATAGTTCATGATTTACCTTTTTATACATTTCACACCCTGCTTCATAGCTTTTGTTTTTTATATCTTGTAGAGATTTTTTTGTTTGTAATAGAATCTTTTTTTGATCAACTATTGGTTGCATAAGTCTGTTTTTTTCAATCATAGAGATACTTTGATCATCTACAATTGTCATGATCTCTTTTTCTAAAGTTATCATGTATCGATCAATCTGTTCTAATATTTTATCCATTAAAAACTCTTTTTTTGGATTATTATATCATTTTAGATAGAATTTCAAAAACTTAAAGGTGGAAAATGAATATTATCGAGGGTCAACTCTCTTTAGAGGGAAGTGAAAAAATTGCAATAATAAATGGTAGATTTAATCATATCATAACAGATAGATTGATTGAGGGTGCAAAAGACTCTTTTTTAAGGCATGGTGGTAATGAGAAAAATCTTGATCTTATTTTAGTTCCAGGAGCATTTGAGATACCATTTGCATTAGAGAGAGTATTAAAAAGCAATAAATATGATGGGGTATGTTGTATTGGTGCAGTTATAAGAGGAAGTACTCCCCATTTTGATTATATTTCAGCTGAGACCACAAAAGGAATTGCATCTAGTGCACTTAAACACTCTAAAGCTGTAACTTTTGGGGTTTTGACAACTGATACAATAGAACAAGCAATTGAGAGAGCTGGTAGCAAAGTTGGAAATAAAGGTTTTGAGGCTATGACTAGCTTGATTGAACTTATAAGTTTATATAAAAAGATATAAGGCATCTTGTGGCAACAAGACATCAAGTTAGAGAGAGCATCATTGCACTATTGTATGCAAAGGATGTAGGCAATGAAAATATAGAAGATTTTTTAGATGATATTTTAGAAGATAAAAAGATAAGAAATGATCAAAAAGAGTTTGCTATTTCACTATTTGATGGAATTTTTAATAACCTTCAAGAAATCGATAATGCAATTAACAAACATTTAAAACAGTGGCAAATAGACGATTTAGCACATATTGAAAGATCAATTTTAAGGCTTGGAACATATGAAATTTTAAAAACCAACTTAGATAAAGCTATAATTATAAATGAGGCAATTGAACTTGCAAAAAAATTAGGCGGAGACAATGCTACCAAATTTGTAAATGGTGTTTTAGATGCCATCAAAAGAGACAACTCATGAAACTTTGTGTTGCACTAGATATGGCTACAAAGAAGCAAAATTTAAACTTAGCAAAAAAGCTTAAAGAATATGATATTTGGCTCAAAATTGGATTTAGAAGTTATATAAGAGATACAAATATAATTTTGCAAGAGTTAAAAAATATTAATGAAAATTTTAAAATATTTTTAGATTTAAAGCTACATGATATCCCAAACACTATGGCAGATGCTGCTTGTGAAATAGCATCGTTGGGAGTTGATATGTTTAATGTTCATGCTTCAAGTGGAAAAGTTGCTATGCAAACTGTAATGCAAAGATTAAAACAGATTAAAAATCCTCCTCTTGTTTTAGCAGTAACTGCACTAACAAGTTTTGATCAAAAAGGCTTTTATGAAATATATCATGAAGATATTCAAACAAAAGCTATAAAATTTGCAAAAGATTCATATGAGAGTGGATTGGATGGAGTGGTGTGTTCAGCTTATGAGAGTAAAGCTATAAAAGAAAACACAGATAAAAACTTTATAACTCTAAGTCCAGGAATTAGACCATTTGGTGAAGATAAAGATGATCAAAAACGAGTCGCTACTATTGATTTAGCAAAAAAAGAGTTGGTTGATTTTATAGTAGTTGGTAGAGCTATTTATAACTCAAATGAACCACAAAAGGTGGTTCAAAAAATTATAGAGTCTTTATAAAATTTACACCTTAAAAAATTCAATATTTTGATCTAATTTCTCTACATTTGAGCCTAGATTTTTTGCATTTGTATTTACTTCAGAGGTCATATCTGCATTTTGTGCTGAAATCTCTTTGATTTGATTCATACTCTTTTTAAGAGTATTGATGGCTTGATTTATATCTGTATTTATTTGAGTAATATTTTTTGCATCTTGATTAAGTATTTGCATAAGATCATTGATACTATTAATCTCATCTATTGAAGATTCCATATCTTGTATAAGTGCAGGTAGAGTTTCACTATTTTTTAGCATATCACTGCTGATGTTCGAGATAGACTGGATCATCACACTAATAGTCGCTTCTATTTCAGTTAAACTTTTTTGTGTCTTTTCAGCCAACTGTCTAACCTCATCAGCAACCACTGCAAAACCTCTTCCATGCTCCCCTGCCCTAGCTGCTTCAATGGCTGCATTTAAAGCCAATAAATTTGTTTGATCAGCAATATCTTTTATAACACTCATAACCTCTTTTACTTGAGCTGTCTCTTGATTTACCTCTGTTAATTTATGTGAAAATTCTGTCTCATTTTGAGCGTTTTTGGTAACTGTTGTAGAGATATTTTTAATTTTTGAGTGAAAATCACTAATCGAATTTATGGCTTTTTGGATTGAGCTCATATTATGATTTGCATTTTTTTCAAGAGTATTGATCTTTTCATTAATTTTCATAAGATCTTCAAATGTTGAATCAACTAAACTATCTTGATTTGAAATTTTATTAGAAGTGTTTTTTGAAAGCTCAATTAGCTGTTTACTCTGTTCCCTATTGGTATCAGAGATATCTTTTGATTCAATTATCAATCTTCGAACACTTTTTAAAAGTTCATTAAAACTGTTATTAATTGTATCTATCTCTTTGATAGATGTTTTTGGCAAAGGTTTTGAAATATCTTTTTCTCTTGTCATCAACTCTATAGTATCTTGTATTTTCGTAATTGGTTTTAAAATTTTATTTGTCAAAAAAAGTGCAATGAGCTGAAAAAATATCAATATTGGTATAAGTTGTTTAAGTAATAGTTTAATAACTTCAGTAGAAAGCGTTGTTAGTTTACTTGAATCAAAAATAGCAGCTATATAGCCTCCATTTTTTATATCTAGCTTTTTCTTAATAACAAGATACCTTTCACTATCTGCAAAGTAATAATCTTTATCATGTGGCATATTTTGAATCAACTTTAAAGCCTCTTTTTTATTAATATTCTCCTTTGCATACACATAGCTAATCTTCTTTGGTGGTTGTTCTCTTCCAAAAATTTTCTTCTTATCGCTTAATCCTTCTATTTTTATATATAAAGCATTTGAATTTTTATACAAAGATGTTGCATCTTGATTTTTAAGCTTCATTATATTTGCACCAGCAACTGATGAGGTTGCTAAAATTTCTATGGGTGAGAGAGCTACATGACTGATTTCATTTAAATGCTCTTTTATATTGATCACTTGATCTTTATACATAAAATAACCCACAATTGCAAATGAACCTAATAAAATAACCAAAACTTGCAGTTGAACAAAAAGTTTAATAGATAGCGAACGAGTAAATTTCATAAAACTTCCTTTAAATTAAATATTACAGTAACCACCTCTACATGATAACTATAATATCAAATGATTTAAGCCTCAAAAGAGAGGCTTTGAAATTATTTGAATGTTCCCATTTGTCCATTTGCACCAAACGCATCATAACCTGTATGACAAGTTCTACAATCAGATGGATTTAATCCTGAACCTACATCACCTGAGACATCCTTACCACTTTCATCATATATAGAATATACCGGTTTTCCACCTTTGTATGATGTAACAAAGAGTACTTTTAAATCTTTTAGATGCAAAACCAATTCATCACCATCTTTAAATTTTCCATCTCTTTTTTTATAAGTATCCAATGCTGTAGGGGATACCAATACCTCAACCTTACCAGGACCTCCATCTTTTACCGCACAATATGTTGAGACTGTCTCTTGATACACTTTTGGTAAACTACTAACATCAGCATCACATCCAGGAAGTGCACCTCCTGCTTCCATAAGTGGTGTTTTTACACTAACAAACTCTTTCCACTTTGCTGGAAAAGGTGCTTCAGAAGCTGCAAAAGAGCTTATCGCCAAAGCCATAACACTGGCTAATACTACTGTTTTTTTCATAACTGTTCTCCTTGAAGTTTTACATAATTTTAAATCGACTAAAGAGACATTTTTTTTAATATGATATAATAATCCCAAGTTATGGTTTTTCAGGAGTTATCATGTATAGGTCTATATATTTAATTTTTACTGTTTTTATTATAATTGGCTGTAGTACAAAAATGATGTCACCAACAAATGTTGCTGGAAATTTTTGGAAAGCTTATACAGAAGATAGACTAAATGATGCTGCAAAATTTACACTAAATCAAAAAATAAACAAACCAAAACTTATCAAAATAGAATCTTTCGATTTTGGTGAAGTTACAAAAAATAAAAATAAAGCAACTATTAAAACAGTAGCTACTATCTCTGGTATAGATAAACACAAAGATATCAAACTCTCTTTTGATACAAAACTTATTTTTACAGAAGAAAAAGGCTGGAAGGTTGATTTTGATGAGACACAAAAATTGTTATATATTGAAGTTGCCAAAAACTTTACAGGAGATTTTAAAGATATACTATTATCTATATTAAAACAGGGTTTTAGTGGTTTTTTTGATGCTCTTGATAGTGCTTTAAAATAGCACTTTAAATAAATTAACAACACTATTAATGTTATATTTGCTAATGATTAATACTCCTTTGTTAAAATTTTTTTATAAAACTCTACATCCTTTTCAACTCCTTATGGGTGTAGAGTTTTAATTATATAGATTATAAGGAGACAAATGAAAAAAATAATTTTTTTTAATTTGGCTTTTATTACGCTTTTAAGTGCTGCTACTCTTAATTTAAATTTAGCTCCTAGCGATCCAAAAAGAGTTACCCCAAACAATATATCCGAAATTTTATCATTTAACGATGCTATAAAAGATGCAATGGATAGCGTTGTAAATATTTCAACAAAACAACATGTTAAACTTAGGAGAAAAATGAGTGGACTTTTTAATGATCCTTTGTTAGAGCAATTTTTTGGTCCAATGTTTAAATATCATATACCAAAAGAGAAGCTTCAAAGAACATTAGGCTCTGGAGTAATTATAACAAAAGATGGTTATATCATAACCAATAATCATGTAGTTGAAAACGCTGATGAAGTTGTTGTAACATTGGCTCATGATACAAAAGAGTTTGTAGCAAGAGTGGTTGGAAGAGATAAAGATAGTGATCTTGCACTTATAAAAATCGAAGCTCCCAATCTAAAACCAATAAAAATAGGCAAGTCAAGCTCTTTGAAAATAGGTGATGTTGTATTTGCTATAGGGAATCCTTTTGGTGTTGGAGAGAGTGTTACCCAAGGTATTGTTTCAGCTTTGAATAAAAATAAAGTTGGAATAAACCAATATGAAAACTTTATTCAAACAGATGCATCAATAAATCCCGGAAACTCTGGTGGTGCATTAACCGATAGTAGAGGTGCTCTTATAGGAATAAATAGTGTCATAGTTTCAAGAAGTGGTGGCAATAATGGTATTGGATTTGCTATTCCTGTAGATATGGCTATAAATATAGCAAAAAAATTAGCAAAAGATGGTAAAGTATATAGAGGTTTTTTGGGTGTAAGTGTAAGCGATTTAACAAACCAATTAAAATCTTTATATAATCACAAAAATGGTGCAATAGTTTTAAATGTGGAAGAAGATTCACCAGCAAAAAGAGCAACTTTACAAAGAGGCGATCTAATCTATAAGGTTGATAACAAAGAGATAAAAGATGCAGCCACATTAAAACAGGTCATAGGAGAGTATAAGCCAAATCAAAAAATTCGATTAAGCATAGAGAGAGATAGAAAAAATATAGAGTTAGATATAATACTTGATTCAAGAAACATGATGTTTCTCTCAGACAAAGAAGAGAAGATTATAGATGGATTATATCTTAGCGAACTTGATAGACAAAAAAGATTAAACTATAGAATACCTTCATCTTTACAAGGTATTTTGATAGAAGATGTAAAACCTGAAAGTGAAGCTGAAAAAGTAGGTTTTCAAGCAGGTGATATTATAATTCAAATAGAGAGTGTTGATATCAAACATATAAAAGATATCAAGATTGCACTAAAAAAGTATAAAAATATGCCAAAAAGAGTATATATAAATAGATATGGTACTATTTTAATGATAGTTATATAAGGAGATAAAAATTATAAAAGTTTTGATGATTGAAGATGATGAAGAGTTAGCAGAGATTATTAGTAAATATTTATCATCTTTTGATATTGATGTTAAAAATGCAAGTGAACCTTATATAGGGCTCTCTTTGCTTGATGTTGAAAAATTTGATCTGCTTATTTTGGATTTGACTCTGCCGGGTATTGATGGATTAGAACTGATTCCAAAAATCAGACAAAAATCGGACATTCCAATTATAGTTTCAACTGCTAGAAGTGATATTGTTGATAAAGTTGTTGGTCTTCAAAGAGGAGCTGATGATTATATGCCAAAGCCATATGATCCAAGAGAGCTTGAAGCAAGAATAAAGTCTATCCTAAGAAGACAACAAGTTGTTCAAAAAAACCTTAACAATAAAAATGATGCACTTATAATTGATAAAGATGGATTGCAAATTAGATATAAAGATAAGGTATTGTCTTTAACTCCTGCAGAGTTTGATATACTCTCGCTATTAGCAAAAAATAAAAACAGATCCATATCAAGAGAGAGTTTTATATATGAGAGTAAACATATTGATGATAATAGTAGTTTAAAAAATATAGATGTTATGGTTTCAAGAATTAGAGCCAAATTGGCAGATATCGACCCAGATAGTGTTAAGATAAAAACAGTGCGAGGTTTTGGCTATCAATTGATAGATAAATGAAACACTCATGATTTTTGATAAAATCATAAACAAAAGCAAAAATCTTGAGGGTTTCATATCTTGCCCGTTAGGGCAAAGCTTTAGAGAGAGGAATTTTTGTTGGAATTTATTTCCAACAAAAAGGAAGATTATTAGGTGAAAAATATATCCATTTTTACTTTTGTAAATGCAATTTTTATTATTGCTCTTAGTGCGATAATAGTTGCATTTTACTTTTTTACAAAATGGGATATAGAAAAACACAATTTTCAAGAAAAAGAGAAATATATCTTAGTAGCTGATCTTTTTTTAAGTGGATTTGAGCTATTTCCAACCAATCAAGAGTTACGAAAACTATACAAAAGATTCAATGTATATCATGTAACAAACAGACAAGAAAAATTAAATATTATAAATAGTGCCAATTTACTTTTTCTCAAAGAGACTCACTCAGGAAGAGTAAGGGTTTTTGAGAAAAATGATATTCACTATATATATATACAAAAATTTGGTTATAACTTGATGCTCAAAGATCTAAATTCAAAAGCTTATAGTTTTGAAATTGCTCTTTTTATGTTTAGTTTGATTGTTCTTATTTTGATATTGGTCTATTTTGCTTTTATAAATAAACTTTTACCTCTAAAAAAACTTCATCAACAGATAAATAAATTTGCTGAGGGTGATTTAAGTATTCATGTAAAAAAAGAGAGCAATGATGAAATAGGTAAAATTGCAGATAGTTTCAATAAAGCTATCATGTATATAAATAAATTGATAGAGTCTAAAAACCTTTTTATGAGAAATATGATGCATGAGCTTAAAACTCCTATAACAAAAGGAAGAATTGTAGCTCAAATGATAGAGGATGGTGAAAACAAAGAGTTGCTAATTCGCTCATTTGAAAGAATGAATGATATCATAACCAAACTGGCTCAAATTGATAAATTAAACTTTGACACTCTACTTTTAAATAGAGAAAAGATATCTTTTCATCAAATTATCAAAAATGCTACACATCTTTTGATAGACGCAAATAGCGATATAGATATAAAAATAGATAAAGATTTTTATATAATGGTAGATAATGAACTATTTACAATCGCTATAAAAAATCTTTTGGATAATGCTATAAAATTTAGTCCTAGCCATAAAGTATCTATAGAAGCAAATCAAAATGAAATTACTATAAGCTCATATGGAGAAAAACTAATTCACCCACTTGAATACTATACTGAACCCTTTTCTCAAGAGCAAAAAAGATATGATGGTTTTGGATTGGGACTGTATATAACAAAAACTATATTGGACGCTCATGAGTTTAACTTAGTATATCTACATGATAATGGATACAATAAATTTAAAATACAAATGAAACACTCATGATTTTTAGTAAAATCATAAACAAAAGCAAAAATCTTGAGGGTTTCATATCTTGCCCGTTAGGGCAAAGCACAATTTCCAACAAAAAGGAGATTATTAGGTGAAACACAGTATAAAGTCCAACTAATAACTACACTAATACAATAGCTACAATATAGCTCGACAAAATCCAAAAAAATAAAGCTACAATTTTTCTCCTCATAAAATACAAATAGTTTAAAAGGTAAACAAATTGATATTTAGCTATATTATCATGTAATAAACTCTTTAAACTCTTGAGTATAAAAATCCCACTCAATTGGTAAAAACTTTACTATTTCATTTTCTTTTATACACTCTTTGTCTTTTGAGATGATTATAAATCCATTGCAATGGTTTAAAACATTTACCATGCCAGGAGAGAATTTTTTAGCTACATGAAAAAAGTTTCCATCAAAAAAACCTGGTATTACTGTATCTACTTTTTTATTTTTAATAAATTTTTTAGATATTTTAGTCCCTATATATGAGTGATATGGTGTTTTTAAATTTTTAAGTTTATTGATAAGAAACTTACCAAAAATTTCAAAATTTAGCGAAAGTGCCAAAGGATTTCCAGGAAGATTTAAAATAAAACTGTTGTTTACTTTTCCAAAAGTTGTAGGTTTGCCCGGTTTTATAGCAACCTTTTCAAAAATAGTCTCAAAGCCAAAACTATGAAAAGCCTCTTTTGTAAAATCAGCCTCACCAACACTAACTCCTCCACTTGTAATAATCAAATCGTATCTATCAATAGTATTTGATATTAAATTTCGGATAGATTGTAGATCATCTTTTACACTGCCTAAAAAAGTTACACTACATCCAAGCTCTATACATCTTGAAAATAGATAAGGTGTATTTGAGTTATAAATTTGAGAATCTTCTAAATTCTCATAATGAAGCTTTAACTCACTTCCACTTGCAAAAATAGCAATACGAGGTTTTTGAAAGACTTCAATATGAGTTATGCCTTGAGATGCAAGTAGTGCTATAGTGGCTGAAGTAATTTTCTCTTTTGAATTTATAATAATTTCACCTATATCTATATCTTCACCTTTGTATCTAATGTTTGAGCTTGTTTTTATCTCTTTTTTGGGTATTATTTTATTCTTTACAATAGTTACATCTTCTTGAGGAATAACACTTTGTGTATTTGAAGGAAGTTTCGCACCTGTTGCTACTTTGATACTCTCATGATCTTTTAAACTAGCAGTAGATGAATTTCCAGCTAAGACTTTATCTACTATCTCATAAGAGTCATTTTGTGAACTTATCGCATAGCCATCCATTGCTGAATTATCAAATGGTGGCAGTGCTAATGAAGCATAAAGTGTTTTATAATTAACTCTACCAAGAGATTCTTCAATAGGAATAATTTCACTTCTGTTTGTAAAAGTAAAACTGTTTTTAGATATTAGCTGTATGGCTCGATCAATACTTACACTCATAAAGACTCCTTTTTAACTTATTATACCAAAAGTTAAAGATTTTTTTTATTTTGCCGATATAGTTAATAAGAAATAAATTTTTAAAGGATCGTACAATGAAAAGAAGTGGTTTTACAATGGTTGAGTTGATCTTTGTGATCATAGTTATAGGCATACTTGCTGCAATGGCAATTCCAAAATTTGGAGAGATAAGAGATAGAGCAAAAGTAAATGCTGAGTATGCATCTCTTTCAGGACTTGATGGAACAATTACAGCTGAGATAGAATTTAGAAGAGAAGATAGTGATGGTGCAGACATCAATGTTACTTGGCACAATACAGATAGTGGCAATCCAGCTACTACATATGATACAATTAATGATAATAAAAAAGTTTTGAGTAAAATTTTAAAAAAAGGTGAAAAATTAAAAATAGTTAGGTATCTAGATCTTGATGAAAATGGAAGCACTTCTGGAGATTCTGATATAGCCTATGATGTTATATTTATAGAAGGACAAGCTTCAAATAGTGCTACAGGAGTAGAAAAAACTACAGATACTGCAGGAAGACCTGATAGAAATGATGTTTGGGTATTTAATACTTCTCCTGTTAGTGTAAGAATTGCTACTACAGATAAAAATTTAACATTGGCTAGTGGAGATATAGGTTTAATGGATGTAGCAGGTACAACTGCGGCTACATATGCTACAACACCTGGTACTACTACTATAGCTGTATATGTTAATGGTAATAGTAATGCGACAGATACAAGTGCTCCATAAGTAAATTAATACAGCATACCATGCTCTTTTAAAGCATCTTTGATGCTTTTCATTTGAGCATGTTTTACTCTACACCATGCTGGAGATAGCAATGAATTATCATCTATCCCAGCTGTTACTCTTTGGATGATTATGTTATTTGGTATCATTGATAAAGCTTTTATTAGTGTATCTATGTACTCTTTTTGAGTTATTGGTGTAAAATTTCCTTTTTTGTACTCTATGGCTAAGGCTGTATTTTTGGTTACATAAAGTGGATGAATTTTTAAAGAGTCCACCTTTAGATCTATGGCAACTTTGAGAGAATCTAACATCATTTTTTGTGTCTCATTTGGTAAACCAAAGATCAAATGAGCACACACTTTTAATCCATACTCTTTTGTTTTTTTGATCCATGTTAGCATATTTTCTACATCATGTCCTCTATTGATTTTTTTGAGAGTTTCATCATACACAGATTGTATGCCATACTCTATCCAAATCTCTTTATCATGGGAAAGAGTTTTTAAATACTCCAATATCCTATCATCAACACAATCTGTTCTAGTTCCTATACTCAAACCGATCACATCTTCTAATGAAAGTGCTTTTTCATATAGTGCTTTTAATGTCTCAAATGGTGCATAAGTGTTTGTAAAAGATTGAAAATAGACTATAAATTTTTTAGCATTAAATTTTTTTGATAATACTTTTTTACCTTGATTGTATTGAGAGCTAACTTGTAATAGTTGGTTTTGTAGGTACGGATTTGTTTTGCTATTTGGATTTAAATACTCTTTTTTTGTGCTTTTTTTGGTTAAGTTAGGGCTAAACGATTCATTTTCACAAAATGTACAACCACCTTTGGTTACACTTCCATCTATATTAGGACAAGTAAATCCTAGTATAGATATAGGAACTTTATAAACATTAAAGCCATATTTAGCTCTAAAATATCTTCCTGCAGTTAAAATTTCTCTCAAGGCTTATCTAATAAAGTAGTTTCCATCAAAACTGACAAGTGAGTATTGTTGGTCCTTACCAAGACTCTCAACTAGTCCCTCAATAGATAAAAAAGATAATGAATCAGCTCCAATTAACTCTCTTATCTCCTCTTGGCTCATGTTTGCACTTATAAGCTCTTTACAGCTTGGAGTATCTATACCATAGTGACATGGATGTTTGATTGGAGGAGAGGCAAGTTTAAAGTGCACCTCTTTAGCTCCTGCTTCTTTTAGCATTTTAACAATCTGTTTTGATGTTGTACCTCTAACCAAACTATCATCGATAATAACAACTCGCTTTCCGTTGATAATATATTTAATAGGTGAGAGTTTGAGTCTAACTTTTAAATCTCTCATCTCTTGAATAGGCTCTATAAAAGTTCTTCCTATATAGTGATTTCTAACTATTCCCATTTCAAATGGTATGCCACTCTCTTGAGAGTATCCCAAAGCTGCTGCAACACCACTATCTGGTACAGGAATTACTATATCAGCATCAACTGGATTTTCTCTTGCTAGTTTCTTACCCATTTCTATTCTTTTTTTGTAAACATTTTTACCATCTATTATGCTATCTGGTCTAGCAAAATATATATACTCAAATGCACAAGGTCTTGGTTTTGGTTCATAAAGCAAAATAGATTTAGGCTCTTGATTTTTCTCAAAAACTACCATCTCTCCAGGTTTAATATCTCTAACAAATTTAGCCCCAACAAGCTCAAATGCACAAGTTTCACTAGCAACTATATAGCCACCTTTGTCAAATTTTCCTAAAGATAGAGGACGAATGCCATATTTATCTCTAATTGCAAACATTTTTGTACGACTCTGTATCAAAAAACAGTATGCTCCTTTGATATCATCCAAAGCTTCGATAATTCTATCTTGTAAAGTATCTTTTTGACTTCTTGCAATGAGGTGGATAATATTTTCGGTATCCATATAAGATTGAAAAATAGCCCCTTCATTTATAAGTTTTTGTCTAATTTCATTTTTGTTTATTAAATTACCATTATGAACTATTGAAATTTCACCAAGTTTGTATTTTGCTGTGATTGGTTGAGCATCTAAAATAGAGCTACTTCCAGCTGTTGAATATCTATTATGGCCAACTGCCATAGAGCCTTTTAGATATTCAAAGCTATCTTCATCTTCAAAAACTTCAGTTACCAATCCTCTTCTTTTTTTAGTATATATATTTTTACCATCGCTTGAGCTAATACCTGTTGCTTCTTGTCCACGATGTTGCATAGCAAAAAGAGCATAGTATGCAACTTTTGATGCTCCTTTGACATTAAAAACTCCAACAACTGCACACATATACTATATCCCCAAACAATCAGTAATTTTATATAAGCCATTTGGTTGATTTATCAACCATTTTGCAGCTTTGATAGCACCTTTTGCAAATGTATCTCTACTAGTAGCTGTATGATTTAGTTCGATATATTCTCCATCATTATAAAAACCAACTGTATGTCGTCCTACTATATCACCTCCACGAAGAGCCATTACTGCTATTTCATCTTTGCTTCTTGCTCCTATTTCACCATCTCTTCCACTAACTCTAACCTTATCAAGATCCAATCCTCTTGCATTTGCTGCAAATTCGGCCAAAGTTAATGCTGTACCACTTGGAGCATCTTTTTTGTATCTATGGTGTTGCTCTACTATCTCTATATCAAAGTCATCCAATATTTTTGATGCTAAGGATGTAAGTTTATTCAATACCGCAACCCCTAATGACATATTTGTAGCATATAAAATAGGCATATATTTTGATGCTTCTAATATAAGATTTTTTTGATGAGGTGTTAAGCCAGTTGTACCTATAACTAATGGTTTTGGAGATTCTTTGATAGCATTTTCTAAAAGAGTTTCTGTTCCTTTAGGAAGTGTGAAATCTATAACTATATCAACACTCTCTAAAAGAGTCTTTACATCATTTGTAATTAAAATATCTTTGTTTACTGTAAAATCAAACTCCTCTATAGCATGAAGTGTTGTTATCTTTGCATTTTTGTCATTTTTTAAATTTTCTATCAAAAGTTTGCCAACTCTTCCTGTTGAGCCATGTATTCCAACTTTTATCATTTTAATGTCCTATATAAGATATTGCTTGAAGTGCAGCTATTGCACCATCAGATGCTGCACATACTACCTGTTTTGGTGCTTCAGCTCTAATATCACCAGCTGCAAAAAGGCCTTTTGTTGATGTTTTCATATTTAAATCCACAATTACCTCTCCTTTTTCATTTAAATCACATAAATAGGTTCCATCTTCTTGTTTAAGTGTTTCATTATTTACATTCATACCAACAAATATAAAAATTCCAGGTACTTTTAAATCTCTACTATTACCTTGTTTATCTTCGATTAAAACCCCAGTTACTCCCATTTTATCACCATATATTTTTTTGACAGTTGAGTTTAAAATAAGCTCTATTTTATCACTATTTTTTACTCTCTTTACTGTATTTGGAGCTGCTCTAAAGTTCTCTCTTCTATGAATTATATACACTTTTGAACATATGTTTGCCAGATGAAGAGCCTCTTCAAGTGCTGTATCACCACCACCTAAAAGTGCAACCTCTTTATCTTTATAAAAAAATCCATCACATGTAGCACAAGTACTAACCCCTCGTCCAAAAAACTCATCCTCACCTTCAACTCCAGCTCTTTTTGGAGTGCTACCTGTACAAACTATCACACTTTTTGCTATATGTTCTTTTTTATCTTCCAATACTATTTTAAAAAACTCTCCACTCTTTGAAATAGTTTTAACCTCACTCATATCATGTACAAGACCAAATCGCATAGCCTGTTTTGGCCAAGGCTCCATAAGCTCCATTCCACTTTTAATTTCAGCAACTCCAGGATAGTTTTCGA
>JALWLB010000053.1:3295-5761 GCA_027081145.1 Campylobacterales bacterium | reverse complement strand
AAATGTAAAAATAACATTACTATTGCAATTTAAACAAAAAATAATATTTTTCTGTTTCAGATTGTATCGCTTTTTGGTATTAAGCAAAGTTTAAAGAGGGTTTTTAGATGAAATATTCAGCACTTTTGAGAGTTTGGCACTGGTTAAATGCTTTGGCAATTTTTGGATTATTGGGTACATTTTTTTTAAGAAAAACTTTTCTTAGTTGGAGAACCAATTCTGAGCTTATGGTTCAAAAATTTGCAGAGTATGATATACAAATTACTACTGAGATGGCAAAAACAGTTGCAAAAGCTATAAGAGCACCTATGTGGGAGTGGCATATAATTTTTGGATATTTTTTCTTATCTTTGATCATTTTTAGAATTTACATATTTATAAAAGAGGGTGTTAGTTATAAAGATAACTCATCTTTACACAAAAAGGCAGTTGGAGTACTTTATAGTATATTTTATCTAGTAGTTATCTTTATGGGATTAAGCGGTGTTTTTTTACATTTGGGAGCAGATTTTGGAGTTTCAAAAGATAGCTTAAAAGAGATCAAAGAGCTTCATGAGCTTAGTGCTTGGTTTTTTGTAGTTTTTGTGCCTTTGCATATAGCTGGAGTTGTTATGGCAGAGCTTAGCAGTGAAAAAGGGATTGTATCTCGCATGATTTCTGGCAAATAAGATTGATAAATTATTTCATCAATCTTATGTTGTCTTTTAATTTTACTCCATTTGAAAAGTGAAATTCACAATTGGCTGAACTATTTTTAAATAGTGATTGATCGCATGTGGTGGTAAATGTCAATTTTTCTCTTCCAAGTCTTTCAAGTCTCCATTGATCTTTGAATTTATCGAGATTTTTTACATATATAACACTTCCATATGCTCCATAAGTTTTACCAAGTATAACAAATCTAGGCTCACCATCTTTTGTAACTCCAGTTGATTTTGTGGTATCGACTGCAAATAATAGTGAAATTGATATGGATAAAAAAAGAACTATTTTTTTTATTTGCATTTTAATTCCTTGAAAAATTTTTCATAGCAGCTTTTGCCTCTCTGTCTGCTTGTTTTCGCTTTAAAGTCTCTCTTTTATCATGTAGCTTTTTTCCTTTTGCTAAAGCTATTTGCACCTTTACTAAATTTTTATTATTAAAGTAGATAGTTAGCGGAACTATTGTAAGAGCGTCCAATGCTACTTTGTTCATCAGTTTATAAATCTCTTTTTTGTGTAAAAGCAATTTTCTATCTCGTCTCTCATCTGGTTTAAAATATGGATTTGTAGTATCAAAATATGATATATGTACATTAAATAAAAAGGCTTCATTTTTGATAATTTTTACAAAACCATCTTTTAAATTTACTCTTGATGCTCTTATAGCTTTGACTTCACTCCCTTTTAGTACTATTCCTGCTTCAAACTTTTCTAATATCTCATAATCATGAAATGCTTTTTTATTTCTAGCTACAACTTTACCCATCTATTTTCCTAAAAATGCTACTTCCACTCCCACTAAAAAACCATCTATTTGAAATAAAATTTTTAAGCTCTGGATACAAAGTTAGAGCAGGAGATAAAAGATCATTTAATTTAATCGCTTCAAACTCATTTAGTATATCGACGCTTTTTAAATCTTTTAATCTATTTGCAAACTTTGTATCTATAGTAGGTAGATAATTTTTTCTAAACTCTTGATACACCTTTGGAGTGCTACATGATATCTTGGGCGTGAAGATTTCAAATTTTGGTAACTCCTCTTTAAATTCGTTGATAATTTCACCTATACCACTAACATTTGCACTCTTAAAATCTGATAAGAAAAATGCCACATCAGCACCTATTTTCATACCGATATCATGTAGCCTTTTTTGAGAGAGATTTAGAGATAAAACTTGATTAGTTAGTTTTAAAAATGAAGCCGCATTAGAGCTTCCTCCTCCTAAACCTGCAAATTTTGGTATATTTTTTTCAACTATAATTTTATGATGTTTAAAAAATTTTTCTACCTTTGGATCTATATCTTTTAATAGTATATAAGCTTTATATATACTATTTTGTTTGATATCACAGTCAAAATCTCCAATAATATCAAATTTATCACTTGGTTTAAAATAGAGTGTATCTTTTAAACTATCTATTTTTACAAATCTTGATAATATGGTATGATAGTTATCTCTAACTCCTGTAATTTTTAAAAAGATATTTATCTTTGCTGGTGAGTCAATTCTCATTTTTTTAATAACTGTTGAAAATCTTTTATAGTATCGCTATCAAGTGTAGTATTTGCTTGAATATTTGCATTTTTGATCTCTTCTTTTAATTCACCTCTTAAAACCAATATATCTTTTGGTGCTTCTATACCTATTTTTGTACCATATTTATTGGTTTGTAAAATTTTTATCATGATATTATTTCCAAGATAGATTGACTCATTATTTTTTCTTGTAAGTATTAACATATTGTAACTCCATTTATCAA
>JALWLB010000053.1:0-3285 GCA_027081145.1 Campylobacterales bacterium | reverse complement strand
TTTTATCTCTATGATAGATAACATTTTATCTAAATTTATAAAATATATCCCATTTTTTGTGATTTTAAACTCTTTTAGTTGTAACTTTTTGCCTAAAATTATATCAATTGGATCTTTTAGATAAAAATTCTCTTTTATATTAAGATATTTTATCGGATTTAAAGCTTTTTCATTTTCATAGATAAACTCTCCCTCTTTTACTCTTTTTAAATAGCTTAAAATACCATCATAGCCTAGTTTAGTGGCTATTAAGTTTGCTATGCTTCTTATATATCCACCCTCACTTATAGTAATTTCAAAAGTGATAAATGGATGAGAGTAGTGAAGAAGTTTAATATCAAAAATAGTGCTTTTGATTTTTTTTAGATCAATTTCTAAATTTTCTCTTGCAAGGGTGTATGCTCTTTTGCCATCAACTTTTTTAGCACAATATTTTGGAGGAAAATACTCAATCTCACCTTTAAAACTTTTAAGAGTATTTTGTATATATGTTTTTGAAATTGGTTTCATAGGTGTAATTTTTTGAACTTTTTCTATATCAAGGGTAGGGGAGGTGGCACCTAGCCATAAAGTTGCTTGATAAGTTTTGGGACTTTTTTTTAAAAATCTAAAAAATTTTGTATATTTTCCAAAAGCAATTATCAAAACACCACAAGCAAATGGATCAAGAGTACCAGAAAATCCAGCTTTTTTTACATGATACTTTCTTTTGAGTTTAGATAAAAATTGATTTGAGCTGATATTTGTGGGTTTGTATGCTACAAAGAGTCTATGCATCAACCTTAAATCTTCTCTACAAAAGAGGCTAAAATATCTTTTGTATTGCCACCAAAATTGATTTTTAGTTTGAACTCTCTTTTTACTTTTGATATCTCTAAAACTCTTCCAATGCCAAAAATTTTATGTTTTACCAAGTCACCTTTTTTATATGAGGTTGATTTATCTATCTTTAAGCTACCTTTGTTTACTCCAGATTCTGAAAGAAATCTACTTTTTAAAAGCTCAGCCCTCTTTCCTTTATAATAGCGAGTACTAGAGCTACTTAGAGTTAACTCTTTTTTAGCTCTTGTGATGGCAACATAGCCTAGTCTTCTCTCTTCTTCTAAATTTACCCCATCTCCTAAGAGTGGAAAAAATCCCTCTTCTAAACCTATCACAAATAGATACTCAAACTCTAAACCTTTACTAGCATGAATACTCATGATTGATATACTTTGATCATCTATCTGATCTTGTTCACTTTGAAGAGCAATCTCATTTAAAAAATCGTCCAAACTAAGATCAGGATTTTGGATAACAAAATCACGAAATAGTCCATAAAATTCATCAATATTAGATACCCTCTCTAATGAGTCTGGAAGAAGAGAGTAGTACTCTTTTATTTTGAACATATCTTCTAAATTGTCTATTAATTCATAAGTTGATTCGTTGATAGACTCTTGCAACTGTAAAATTTGCTCTATGAAAAGATTGATAGTTTGATGTGCTTTTTTTGTGATTAATCCATCAAGTGATTCATTATGTTTTGTAAGAAGTTCAAATATTGAGATAGATTTCTCATTTGCTAGTTGTGTAACTTTATCTAGTGTTGCTTTTCCTAAACCTCTTTTTGGTTTATTTATAATTCTTTTGAGTGAAAAATCATCATGGGCATTAGCAATGACTCTTAGATAAGAGATTATATCTTTGATCTCTAATCTATCATAAAACTTTACCCCACCTACCATTTTATATGGAATTGAAGCCTTATTTAAACCCTCTTCGATAGATCTACTTAGTGCATTTATTCTATAAAGTATAGCTATATCTTTAGGATCGACCCCTTTGGATATAAGCTCTTGAATATTTTTAGAGATTGTATGAGCTTCGATATTTTCATTATCGGAGTGTATGTAGGTTATATCTTTACCCTCACCAATAGTGCCTATTAAGTTTTTTCCGAGTCTATTTCTATTATAACTAATCAAATCATTTGCAGCTTTTAAGATTTTGTTGGTTGATCTGTAGTTTAATTCAAGTTTGATAACTTTGGTATTTGGAAACTCATGCTCAAATTCTAAAATATTTTTGATATTTGCGCCTCTCCAACCATAGATACTTTGATCATCATCACCAACTACACAGATATTATTGTGTGCGGTAGTTAATTTTTGAAGTAACTTAAATTGTAAATCGTTTGTATCTTGATACTCATCTACCAAAATGTATCTATATTTTTCACTAATTTGATGGCATAAATTTTTATCACTATCTAAAATTTTATATGGCAAAACCAAAAGATCATCAAAATCAACCAAATTGTTTCTAGTTAGATACTCTTCATACTTTTGATATAAATTTGCAATTTTTTTATAATCTTTTAATTGAGCTTTTGCAATTGCCTCTTGTGGAGAGATTAGGTTGTTTTTGTATTTTGAAATTTCATTGTTGGTTAGCGAGATTGGAACATCACTTTCAAAGCTTTTTAAAATTCTTTTTTTATCATTTGAATCTATAATGACAAAGGAGTTTGATCTATTAAGTTTTTGTATATGAAATTTTAAAAACAGAAGTCCAAACTTGTGAAAAGTACAAAGAAGTGGCATATAATTTAACTCTTGTTCTATCAAAGATAGAGCACGATGACGCATTTCGGTTGCAGCTTTATTTGTAAAGGTGAGTGTTAATATGGAAGATGGTGGAATACCATTTGCGATTAGATAAGCAACTCTTGAGGTTATAGTTTTAGTTTTGCCACTACCAGCACCGGCTAAAATGAGCATAGCACCATCTATTTGCTTAACGGCTTGTAGCTGAGACTCATTTAAATTGGCAAAAATCTTTTCCATACTAAAACTTTGTTTAATTTTTATATAGTATAGTGTATAAAAATTTTTATTAAATCTAAATTATTGAGACTTTATATTTAAAAATTGCTGATTTAGATCAAAAAGAAGTAAATTTGTTGATTTTAGTTTTTGCAACTCTTTGCTAAAACCACTTTTTGAAAATAGTGCGTAAGTGTTTATATCTAAATTTGCTTTTTTGCACTTTTTTTGAAGTTTTGTTAGAGTATTTTTACAAATTTTTTGATTTTTGTATTTGCACTCTCCGGCTATTAACTTACCTGATTTAGTCTTTGCTAAAAGATCTATCTCTATATCCTTATCCCAGTAGCCACCAATTTGAACAATCTGATCATGTAGAAAATACTCTTGTATAAAATCATTACAAAGAAACTCAAATGTTAAGCTTATATATTTATCAAAATTTGATTTTATGATTTTTAAAACCTCTTCATATTTT
>JALWLB010000052.1 GCA_027081145.1 Campylobacterales bacterium | reverse complement strand
ACACTATTTGCATATTTACAAGCTTCATCATATCCGGTATTGGTAACAACTGAAATATTTTTAACCCCGTCGATCTTATCATGTAGCATTTTAATGGATTTAGCTTCACCAAGTGAACAGACATGAAACCAAACTCCACTATCTCTAAAAGGAGGATTTTTAAAAAGAAAAAATCTAGCAAAAATAGAATTTTTATACTTTTGTTTAAAACTAAAAACAATCAAAAAAGGAAGTGCTACTATAAATAGCACCAAAGATATCAAAAAGTATAAAAAAGGCATTAAACTCTAAGCACTAACCTCTTGATCAACTGGCTCTTCTTCTAAAGTTTGATCTTTATACAAAATTCTACCACAGTGTGGACATGTAGTAATCTCTTTAGCTTGTAAAACTAGTGAATAAACATTATCATTTATTTTCATGTAGCATCCATAACAAGCCTGTTTTTTTACTGGAACTACTGTTGTATTTTTAGCCCATCTTCTTATCTTTTCATAAAAAACTATAATATTATGATTCATTTCAGAGACCAACTTCTCTTTATCTTGAAAAACTGTCATTCTTTTTTGCTCTATATCTTTTAACTCTTGCTCTATTTCTTCTTTAACATTTGCAATATTTTCTTGCATCGATTCGATACTGCTCTCTAACTCTTGGATTTCACTACTCATTAACTCTCTATTTTTATCAAGTCTTGCTATCTCTTCATTTGCAAAATCGATCTGCTCTTTTGCTATCTCCTCTTCTAACTGAAGTGCCTTCATCTCTTTTTCTGTCTTTATAGCTTTATTTTTTTTGCTTAAAGACTTTAGTTTTTCAGATAACTCTTCTAAATGAAGTTCATTTTTTCTTCTTGTAAGCTCATTTTCTTTGAGAGACTCTTGAAGTTGCTCTAACTTTTTAATAAGCTCTTGCTCTTTTGCAAGTTCTTTATTTAGAGTGCTTTTAATCTGTTCAATTTGTGGTTCAAAATCATCAATTGCTTTATCAATTTGGGATAATTTGATCAATTGGTCTTGATATGTGCTCATACTGTTTTTCCTTAAATATAGTTAAATGGATTTTTTGAATTTGCGATTATACCATTTAGTGAGAAATTTTGCAACTGCTTTTGTAAACATTGTGCAAAATATATCTCACTCTCATAATGTCTTATATCGATAAGTGATACTCCACTCTCATAAGCCTCTTTTGCTACATGATACTTAATATCTCCTGTTAAAAAACAGTCACTCTTACTCTCTTTTAATAAATCTGATCCAGAACCAACCACAATAGATGCTGTTTTTATAAACTCTTGTCTCTTAACACACTTAATATATGCTAAATTTAATCTCTCTTTTACAAGTTTAACAAATAGATCAAAATCCATATTTACTTCAAATGAACATATAAACTCTTCACTATCTTGTATAACAAACCCTAACACACTCTCTACTACATATCTATTTAAGTGCGTTTTATCAAAATTTGTATGCATAGATACAATAGAAATATCTTTTTTTATCGCCTCTCTTAATAGATTTGGTACAAATAGATCATAATTTAACTCTTTTAAAGGTTTAAAAATTAATGGATGGTGTACTATCAATAAAGAGTTTTTCTCCATCTGATCTAAAACCTCTATATCAGCATCTAAAGATATATAAATTGAATCTACCTCATCACTCAATGATCCAACAACCAATCCACTATTATCCCAACTCTCTTGTAGCTCAAATGGACTAATTTTATCTAAAATATCAATGATATCTCGTAAAATCAATTAAGCAATTCCTTATATTTTATAGCACACCCTTTAGCCAAATCTCTAATTTTTAGTATATAATTTTGTCTGCTTGTAACAGATATAGCTTTTCTTGCATCCAATACATTAAAAGTGTGTGATGCTAAAAGACACTGATCATAAGCAGCTAGTGGCAAATTTGCCTCTAATGCACTTTTGCACTCATTAACATAATCTTCAAAATGAGAAAATAGCATATTTGTATTGGCAATTTCAAAATTATATTTGCTAAATTCATATTCACTCTGTTTATGCACATCACCATAAGTGGTTATACCAAAGCTATTTTCATTCCAAATAATATCATATACACTATTTACATTTTGCAAATACATAGCAAGTCTTTCAGTTCCATAAGTGATTTCAACCGCTACAGGATCACAAGCAAAACCACCAACTTGTTGAAAATAGGTAAATTGAGTTATCTCCATACCATCAAGCCAAACTTCCCAGCCAAGCCCCCAAGCTCCCAAAGTTGGAGATTCCCAATTATCTTCAACAAAACGAATATCATGGTTTTTCAAATCAAGCCCTAAAGCCTCTAAACTCTTTAAATAAAGCTCTTGAATATTTTCAAGACTTGGCTGAATAATAACTTGGAATTGATAGTACGCTCCCAATCGATTTGGATTTTCGCCATATCTACCATCTGTTGGACGACGAGATGGAGCTACATAAGCTACACTCCATGGAGCTGGATCGAGAGTTTTTAAAATAGTTGCTGGATGAAATGTTCCAGCACCTGATGGAAAATCATAAGGTTGTACGATATTACAACCCTGTTTAGCCCAAAAATTTTGTAATTTTATAAGCATTTGAGAAAAATTTAATGCTTGAGTTTTAAAATTATTCACTTTTTTTCACTTTGAGCAAAGTCTTCTATAGTTTTATCCCAAATAAGTTTATATTTTTTTCTTGTAAAATCCAACTCTTCTTTAACATGTTTTAATTGATTTTTGAGTAATTTAATAGTATCTTGATCCTCATTAGCCATCTCTTGAAGCATATACAAAGACTCTTTTAAAAGCTGATTTTCACTCTGTAGTGCTTCAATAGTCATATCTTTTGCCTCTATCATTTGCTGACAAAAACCGCTCTCATCATAAGTATCTTCTTCTATTTCAATAAATGTGATACCATTTTCAACTCTTGAATTAAGTTCATTATTATCAATTTTTTGCTTTACACTATGGATATCCAAATCATTTAAACTGCAATATTTATCTATCTCTATCCATGTTTGCATATTTTACAACTTTACTTCAATTTCGCTTGAGTCATATTCAACTTTTTTTGCTTTTAGTATCTTATCCTCTTCAAGTTTTACTTTTAAATCATCATCATCTAATGCTAAAATTTGCATTGCAAGATAAGCACTATTTATAGCTCCAGCTTTACCAACTGCTACAGTAGCAACTGGCATACCAGATGGCATTTGAACAGTACTAAGCATAGCATCCATACCATCCATAACACCACCTTTCATAGGTACCCCTATAACTGGTCTTATAGTAAGCGATGCAACAACTCCAGCCAAATGAGCAGCCATACCGGCTGCTGCTATAAATACTTGTGCTCCCTTTTTTTCTGCACCTTTTATATAATCATGTGTTCTTTGTGGGCTTCTATGAGCTGAGGAGACAACCATCTCATATAAAACTCCAAACTTATCAAATATTTTAGCACACTCATTCATAACCTCATAATCGCTCTTACTACCCATCACAATAGATACAAACTTCATAGCTAAACTCCTTTTGAATATTTTAACACAACTACACTTATAAATTTGTCTTATTTGAGTGAATATTTACTCTAAAATTATCATCTTCAGTTTTATCATTTTTATAAAACAGTAGATAAAGCCCAGGCAAAACAACAAGAGTTAAAATTGTTGAACTTATAATTCCACCTGTTACAACAACAGATAAAGGATACTGTATTTCACTTCCAACTCCTGTAGCATAAAGCAAAGGTAATATTCCAAAAAGAGTTGTAAATGCCGTCATAAGTACTGGTCTTAGACGAAGTAAAGTTGCATCTTTTACAAGTGTTGGTAGTTTTACATGAGGAAACTTTTCTCTTAGTTCATCTATAAAACTAACAAGTACAATACCATTTAATACAGCTATCGCAAATATAGCAATAAATCCAACAATAGCAGATACACTAAGATACTCTCCACTTATAACCAAAGCGATAATCCCTCCAATAAGTCCCAAAGGAACACCAAGCAAAATCAAAAATGACTTTTTAAATGAGTTAAAAGCTGTATATAAAAGTAACAGTATCAAAAGAAATGTTACAGGAATAATAAGAGCCAATTTTGCAGTTGCTTCTTGCATATTTTTAAAATCACCTGCCCATTTTATATAATACCCTGTTGGCATTTTGACACTCTCTTTTATAAGTTTATCAGCCTCTTGTACAAAAGATGCTACATCTCTTCCTTCAACTTCCATAGAAATAACCATATATCTGCTAAGGTTTTCTCTTTTTATAAAAGATGCACCTTGTTTAACACTTATATCACACACTTGCTCTAATCTTACCATTTTGCCACTCTTGCTTCTAATTTGTAGTGTTTTGATTGTTTCTATATCATTTTTGGCATCTTTGATTTTTGCAACTATACCAAATCTTTTAACTCCTTCGATCTTCTCTGTAACTGCCTCTTCACCTATACCATAGCGAATTACATTCATAACCTCTTCAACTCCTAAACCAAATCTTGCAAGTGCTAAAAAATCGGGTTTTATGATAATTTGTGCTTGACCTAACTGAGTCTCTACTTCAGCTCTTTCTAAACCTTCAACTTTTTTTAGTAGTGGCTCAATTTGTGAAGATATATCTGCTAAAACTTTTTGATCTGCTCCAAAAATTTTAATAGCAAGTTCAGCTCTAACTCCCTCTAAAAGCTCTTCGATTCTCATACCAATTGGTTGAGTTGGAATAAATTGTACATAAGCAAATTTCTCTTCTAACTTATGTGTCATCTCTTTGGCTAAAGTCTCTATATCTGTTACATTCTCTTTTATGGATAAAAGCACCTCCATATAGTTAGCTTGTGCAGTTTCTCCTTTTTCACTTCTTCCAATCATACTCAAAACTGAAGATATCTCATTTGGATAATTTTTCAAAATAAACTCTTCAATTTCATTTGCTGTTTGTATATTTTGACTAAGAGCAGTTCCAGGAATTGCAATAACACGATACATGATAGACTCTTCATTTAGAGTTGGCATAAATTCTCTTCCTTGTTGTGAAAGTAACCAAGCAGAAAAAATAAATACAACTGCCGTAATAGCAACAACACCTTTTGCATACTTAAGAGCAAATTTTAAAACTGGCTCATACACATTTTTTATAACTCGCATAAAAGGGCTAACTCCACTAGTAGAAACCTGTAACATCAAATATGCTAACACAGGAACTAAAACAAGTGCAACCAATAAAGAGCCAAGCATAACAAAAACTATATTTATAGCCATCGGAGAGTAAAGTTTTCCAGCAAGTCCATCAAGACTAAGAAGAGGAATAAAAACACTCACAATCACCAATAGTGCAAAAAATACAGGCTTTGCAACTCCAGCAGAAGCTTGAGCAATAATCTCTATTTTTGATAATTTTGGCTTATCATGTAGAAGTCTAAAACTATTTTCAACCACCACAATCGTTCCATCAACTATCATACCAATTGCAATTGCGAGTCCACTAAGACTCATCAAGTTTGCACTCATATTAAAATATTGCATAAATAAAAACGCAATCAAAAGTGAAACGGGAAGTGCCAATATAACAATAAAAGCAGATCTAAGCTCAAATAAAAATAAAAATAAAACTATAGCAACTAAAATCGATCCAACAAGCAAAGCATCAGTCATTGTAGCAACCGCTTTTTGAGTAATTTGAGCACGATCATAAATACTCTCTACACTAACACCCTCAGGAAGAGTACTATTTACAAGTGGAAGTTTCTCTTTTATCAAAGAGGAGACTTTAGCTGCATTTGTGCCACTTCTTTGTAAAACCATACCAAACATTGCCTCTTTAGAGTCAATAGAGACTGCACCAAATCTTGGAGCTTTACCAACTCTAATCTCCGCTACATCACCAATTGTTACAGCTTTTGCATCTTTTGATTTTATAACACTTTGTTTAATGTCTTCTATACTTTGATAAAATCCACTCCCTCTTATTAGATACTGCTCTTTGTTAAACTCCAGATACTGTCCACCAGCCGATTGATTTGAGTGTTGAAGAGCCTCTATAATCTCATCATATGTTACTTTATTGGCTTGTAGTTTATTAGGATCTATTAAAACTTCATACTGTTTATCAAATCCTCCCCATCCTATAACCTCCTCAACTCCATTAACCGATTTTAACATAGGAGCTACAACATACTCTTGAAGCTCTCTAAGCTCACTCAAAGAGTAAGAGTTAGTACTATCTTTTAGCTGGTACCAAAACACTTGTCCAAGTCCTGTAGTATTTGGTCCCATAGTTGGTTTTCCCCAACCTTGTGGAATATCAATACCATTTAATCTCTCTGAAACAAGTTGCCTTAAAAAGTATGTATCATACTTATCTTCAAAAAATATAGAAACATAAGATAACCCAAAAAAGGAGTTACTAAGTATCATTTTAACACCCGGCAGACCTGACATTGCTGATTCAATAGGATAAGTGATAAGCTTTTCTATATCTTCACCAGAGTTTCCAGGGCTCTCAGTATAAATTACAACCTGCTTTGGAGTAATATCTGGAAAAGCATCAACTGGAATATTTACATAAGCTTTATATCCAAAGCTACAAATGGCTATAAAAAATGCCAAAACCAAAAATTTATATTTAATTAAAAGCCTAAAAAATGTCTCCATATCAGACTCCTAATGTCCATGTTCGCCAAGAGATGCTTTTAAGAGTAGAGATTTTACAAAATATACTCCATCACTCACATACTCTTCATTTTTCTTTAACCCTTTAATAGCAACTAAATTATCATTTGTAGTGATGATTTTTATAACCTTTGGCATATAAGAAATTTGTGCCTCTTCTTCATGATCATCATGATCATTCTCTTCTTTATGTTCATCTTCATGATCATCGTGCCCACCCTCTTTTTTATGTTCATCACCATGATCATTATCTTTAGTAGGCACAAAAACAACCCACTCACCTTCAAACATCGTTATAGCACTTTTTTTAACAGCTATGTACTGTTTATCTGAAGGTACTACAATTTGCATCTTTACATATGCATCTAAAAGAAGTTTATCATTTGCACTCTCTATCCAAAATAGCACTTTTGCTTGTCCTGTCTCATTATCAACATGAGGAAAAATTGTGACAAATTTAGCTTTATATCTTTTATTAGCAAAAAAAACTATTGCATAAGCATTTTTTGTAATATCTAATGCATAAGTAGTCGGAACATACGCCTCGGCATAATAACCTCTCTCTTGCGTTAAAGATACTATAGGGGTTTGAGCATCTACATTATCATGTAAATTAACTAAAAGTTGCTCTATTTTACCATCTGCATGAGCATAAATTACAAAACTATCTGTTGCCTTTTTTAAAGTTTTTGTATTGATCTGCATCGATTTTAATTGGTTCTTAATGCTCTCTAATTTTGATTTTATATTAGCAACCGCAATTTGCTCTTGATTTAAATCATTCATAGAAGCCAAACCTTTTTCATAAAGTTTTTGAGCATTTGTAAGTCTTGTTTTTGAAGCTCTTAATTCAGCTTTTAAAAAAACAAACTCTGCACTCATTTTAGAAAGTTCAAGTGAACTTAATAGTGCTATTTTATCTCCTTTTTTAACGCTCATTCCTGTTTTTACATAATATTTTTCTAAATGTCCATCCAATTTTGAGACAATATTTTGTTTTTGATTGGAAAGTTGTATGATTTTAGCATTAACATCAATTGATGTACCAAATGCTCTTAATTGTGCTTGTTCTATCTCTATATCATTTGCAAAAAGTGTCGTAATAGACAGTATTAAAACTAAAATCTTATTCATTTTCATTGTATATTCCTTGTAAATAGTTTAATTCAATCACTTTTAGATTGATATTTTTTTGCACCAAAAGCGCCTTTCGTTTTTGTTCAATAACTCTATTTTTTACTGTTAAAAGTTCAGTTAATGATCCTTTTGAAATTTTATATCCCTCTTCATAAAGCTTTAAAAGTTGAAACTGTTTTTCTTGCTGTTTCATCAAAGCTTTATACTGTTTATCAAGATTTTGAAGCTCATTTTTTAAAGCTTTAATCTTAAGATCATTTTTGAGTTTTAACTCTTTGAGTAAAAGTGCACTCTTTGAGGCATTTATTCTGGCTAATTGAGCATTTTTTGAACTTCTGCTAAAAATTGGAATATCCATTCCAACACCAATCCTTACAATATCTTGATCAATCTCTTGTTCATATCCACCAATAATATCTATATATTTAAAATTATGATCTTGGACTTGAACTTGATTGGAGAGCCTTTGATATCTTTTTGTCTCTTTTAAAATATCCGGATTTACCTCTTTTGATACGATGTGATCTGGCAAATTGGTATATAAAAACTCTTTTTTTATATCTAACATCTCATCTATATTTGCAAAGTTAAGCAAATCAAAATATGAAATTTGAATATTTGCCTCTTGCTCTAAAATAGCGTTATAGATATTTTGAGTCTCAAGAGTTGTCATGAGATATTGAACCTTTGTACCTGCTCCATTTTCTAATCTATCTTTTGCAATATTTTCTAGATCTTGATTTAGTTTTAACTCTTGAAGTAGTAGTGATTTTAATTTTGATTCAAATACAAAATTGGTATATAAACTCTCAAGCTCTTTTAAAAAGAGTGCTTTTGTTTGAATAAAATTTGCTTTTGCTTCATTAGTGTAAGAAGTTGCTAAATTTTGTAAATCTTTTCCAAATCCTAAAACTCTAATAGGTTGAGACAAAGACAGATCCCATCCTTGTTTATTTTCATAAATATTTACACCACCCTCAACTGTTGGATTTTTATATTGAGTTAAAATTTCAGAACTCTTTTTTGAAGCTTGAATCGATAATTTTGCACTTTTTAGAACATAATTTACTTCAATAGCTTTTTGTTTAAACTCTTTAAAGTCAATACTATACATATATATAGCCATTATTATAAGCAATACTACTGCTTTCATGTTATTATCCTTTTTATTTATATTTTTAATAAGTAGCTTGTGTTAAAAAAAAGGATTATACGATAGGGGGTTTATATAGTGAGAGTCTATTTAAAATAGGAGCTATATCTTGTTGAAAAAAATTTGGTTTTGGTATATCAATATAAGAGATTGAAAAAGCAGACTCATTTAAAATAAAATTCAAATGAAAGCACGAACAATATCCACAAATATCAGCATCTGTTACATTGTGAGATATTTTAGCAATATTATCTTGAACGCTATTATGTATATTTTGATCATGAAAAGTTACAAACTCATGCGAAATATTTACCAAAAATGCAAACAAAACCGTAAATAACCAATATTTTATACTCTTCATAATTTAATTTTAACATCTCTTTATTAACGAAATTCTTATTTTAAACTTTTATAAAGCAAAAAAAACTAATAACAATATCGGCAATTTTATAAAATTATAAAGAGTTTTTAACAACAACTACACTATAATTATATAAAAATATAAAATAGCGTGGTTAAAATGTATTATAAAAGAGATTTAGAAATAAAAATAGAGCAATATTTGGATAGTTCAGAGATTATCGCTATCTTTGGACCAAGACAGGTTGGAAAAACAACACTTTTAAAAGAGTTTTATCATAAAGTAAGCAACCCAATCTTTTTGACATTTGAAGATATAGAGCTAAAAGTTCTTTTTGAAGAAGATATTAAAAGCTTTATAGCACTCTATATTGAGCCATATGATCATATATTTATAGATGAGTTTCAGTATGCTCGTATGGGTGGGAAACATCTAAAATATATCTATGATACAACAGATAAAAAGATATTTATCTCAGGTTCATCAGCGATGGAGCTCTCTATCAATGCTGTGAAATATTTAGCAGGTCGTATTTTTGTTTTTAATCTTTACTCTTTCTCTTTTGGCGAGTTTCTAAGGGTAAAAGATAAAAATCTCTATAAACTTTATATCAATGCAGATGAAAATATATCAATTCCTATTTCTAAAAAAATATATACCTATCTTGATGAATATTTGATCTATGGAGGTTATCCTAGAGTCATTTTGAGTAAAAGTGTGAAAGAGAAAAAAGAGGTTCTTAAAAATCTACTTAGCATTTATCTACTAAAAGACATTAAAGAGATAGCCAAAATAGCAGATGAAACAAAGATGTATAAACTTATCAAAGCACTCTCTTTGCAAATAGGTGGTGTAGTTGTTTACAATGATCTTTCAAAACTAATAGGTGTCAATAACACACAATTAAAAGAGTATTTGAGCATTTTTGAAAAAGCATTTTTAACAAAAACTGTTACTCCCTTTTTTACAAATAAAAAACTTGAAATTGTAAAAAATCCAAAGATCTTCTTTTTTGATATAGGACTTAGAAATGTCATTATCAACAACTTTTTCAAACTAGAAGATAGGGTTGATAAAGGAGCAATGTTAGAAAATTTTGTTTTTAGAGAGTTAATTCAAAAAGATGTGAAGTATTATAGGACAAAAAATGGTGCAGAGGTTGATTTTATTATAAATGATACAACCCCCATAGAGGTTAAATCAAACCTAAGCTCTATGAAAATTTCCAAATCTTATCATCACTTTTTAGAAAACTATAAACCTAAAATCGCTTATGTTTTAAACTATAACTATATTGGAAATCACAAGTACAATGGTGTGATTGTTAAATTTTTACCTCACTTTTTAGCATCACAAATATCATAATTCAACAAAATCTATATATCTTTTCTAAGCAAAGAAAAGGCTGGTAATAACATTGGCAATTTTATCGGATTTGTGTTACCGCTATGCACACTTTCTAGCTCTTTATGAGATTTTGTTACAATTTTATACAATTTAAGATACCAATTATCATCTTTTTTATAAATTTTGCCTATCTCATTATTAACTTCACAAAGCTCTTTATCATCTGGAGTGATTAACTCTATCTCATCATCTGGATAGATTTTGTATTTGCATAAAAAGTGCTCTTTATCTTCACAAACAATACCAGCTATCTCTTTATCGCTTCCACTCATTGCAGTATCTAAATTTTGTGTATCATATCTCTCATGTGGTCTTTGGAATAAATAAGCATCACTAAAACCTCTATTTTTTATGCTATTTAATGCCTTTTCATATTTTGCAGGATCAAATTTATCATCATAAAAATCATCAATTGCCTCTTTATAAGTTTTAGTACTCATCGCAACATAATAAGCACTTTTGGTTCTACCTTCGATTTTTAGTGAATCTATCACACTACTTTGTAAAATTTTATCTACATGATATGAAAGATTTAAATCTTTTGCATTCATGATATATGTTCCACTCTCATCCTCTTCTATCTTCATAAGTACACCACTCTCTTCATTTTTGGCATATAAAGTATAATCAAACCTACAATCATTTGCACAACTTCCTCTATTTGCCACTCTACCACTTTGAAGTGAACTTATAAGACATCTACCACTGTATGCAAAACACATAGAGCCATGTACAAAAACTTCAAGCTCAAGTGATGGAAGATGTTTTTTTATCTCTATCATATCATGTAGGCTAATCTCTCTTGCTGCAATTATTCTCTTAACTCCCATATCATGATAAACTTCAGCATCAAGATAGTTAAGTACATTTGCTTGAGTTGAGAGATGTAGATCAATTTTTGGAGCAATTTTAGAAGCTAATTTTATAACTCCTGGAGTTGAGACTATCAAAGCATCTGGGTTCATATCGGCTATCTTTTCGATATGTTTTGCTACAAGTTTTAACTGGTTATTAAATGGAAAACCATTAATCGTAACATATATTTTTTTGCCCAATGAGTGAGTATAATCGATCGCATCTTTAAAACTCTCATAGCTAAACTCTTTTGAAGAGCGAATTCTTAGTGAAAAGTGGCTAACTCCGCCATAGACTGCATCAGCCCCATAAGCAAGAGCAATTTTTAACTTTTCAAAATTACCAGCAGGTGATAAAAGCTCAACTTTTTTCTCTTTCATAAAAAAGATGTTATCAAATCTATCTTTAGAGATTGCCTTTTGTGTATCGATTTTACTCATACATGATAGTTTAGTTTTAAAAGTGTAGAGTGTCACTTGACATATAGCAAGATATCGTTTATACTTAAAAAATATTATATTAGGAGTTTTGTATGGGATTAAAGATGTCAGTACTGGTTAAAGAGAGCAAAGTTAGCAAATCAACCATTCTTTATTATTTAAAAGAAGGATTATTGCCTGAGCCAGAAAGATTAAAACCAAATTTATACCTATATCCAGATAGTTCACTCTCAATCATTAAATTTATCAAATACCTCCAAGAAAATCTCCACTACTCGATAGCTGAAATAAAAACTATCATACAAGATAATAAAATCGACTTTGAAAATGATAGTGAAGTAATTATAAATTATTTAACAGCTATGAGCGGTATAAAACAAAAAAGTGAGATCGAAAATATAAAACAAAGAGCCAAAAAATATAAAGTTGATGATAAATTATTTAAAGAGTATGAAAAAAAGGCAAAAGAGTTGGCAATTTTAGAATATGAAATGGGTGCAAAGTTATTGATAGAAAATGAGAACAATGATAAAAACGAACTTCAAAAACTTCTATTTGATATTCTTTTGACTTTAAAGCCATATATCTTTAACAAAGCAACTATAAATGAGCACAAACTTAGAGTAAAACAGAACACAAAGGATATCTCATGAGAGAGCTATTTAAAAAAATTAATGGACTTTTGCCTTATGTAGTTGTGATATTTTTAAATGCTATTATAGATTTAGGAGATAAAATACTCTTACAAAATACAGTCTTTAAATATTATGATGGATCAACTCAAATTATATTAACAGCTTTTATAAATGCTCTTATAATTTTACCGGCAATTTTACTCTTTACCCCTGCTGGATTTTTAAGCGATAAATTTTCAAAAACAGATATTTTACATATAGCTTCAAAAGCTGCACTTGTAATCGTTAGTTTGATAATGATAAGTTATATGTTTGGTATGTTTAAGATGGCTCTATTTTTGACCTTTATTTTAGCTGCTCAAAGTGCTATCTTTTTTCCTGCAAAGTATGGACTTATAAAAGAGATGTTTGGCAAAGATAAATTATCTGATGGAAATGGAATTGTTCAAGCTACTACGATAATTGCGATTTTATTAAGCTCGGTTGTTTTTTCATATCTTTTTGAAAAATTTTATGATCCAATTGCAAAAACTCCATCAGAGATACTTGAGCAAATTTGGCCAATTACTATTATTTTAGTTTTATTTGCTCTTATTCAAGTCTATTTAACTAAAAAAATACCTCTTTTTAATCAAGGAGACAAAAATCTAAAACTTGATTTTAAAAAATATATCAACTTTGGTTATGTCAAAGAGAACCTCTCACTAACTTTTAAAAATCGAGTCATAGTAGAATCGATCATAGGACTTGGTCTTTTTTATGGTATAGCTCAAGTTGTTTTGGCAATCTTTGGAGTTCATCTAAAAGAGGTAGCTAGTGAACACAACACAATCATAGCTCAAGGTATTATGGCAATGGCTGGAGTTGGTATAGCAATTGGAGCTTTATTGAGTACAAAACTTTCAAAACTCTACATCGAAACTGGACTTATTCCTATTGGAGTAGCTGGAGTTGGTATTTGTGTTGTTTTAATCACTCAAAGCTCATCTATTTATATTTTAGCATTAGAGTTTTTGCTATTTGGTATATTTGGAGGGTTTTTACTTGTTATTTTAAATACACTAATCCAATATAGAGCTAGTGAGCATGAACTTGGTAGAATCATGGCATCAACAAATTTGATACAAAATATCTTTATGTTTATATTTTTATCTTTAACACTCTTTGCTGCTCTTTATCATGTAGAGACTAAGTATATATTTGTGTTTTTAACTATTGTGGCTTTTTTAGCTCTTGTTTATACACTTGTTACCCTACCACAATTTTTACTAAGACTTATCTTTAAAATCATCGCATCTTTTAGATATAAACTCTCTATTGATGGGGTTAAAAATATACCAAAAGATGGAGCTGTACTTTTGCTTGGAAATCATGTAAGTTTTATTGATTGGATGATTTTAGCAATTGCCTCTTCTCGAAGAGTTAGTTTTGTAATTGATAGATACTATTATGAAAAGTGGTATCTTAAGCCTATATTTAAACTTTTTAATTTGATTCCAATCTCACAAAGAGCTTCAAAAGATGCTTTTAAAGGTATCAAAGAAGCACTTGATAAAGGCAAAGTTGTAGCTCTGTTTCCCGAAGGAGCTATTACAAGAAATGGACATTTAGGCAAATTTCACAAAGGATATGAAATAGCTTTAAAAGATAGTACTGTACCAATAGTTCCATTTTATATAAGAGGACTTTGGGGAAGTAGATTTTCATATGCAAACAAAAAACAAAAAGAGAATGTTAAAAAAAGAGTTAGAGATATTGGAGTCTCTTTTGGCAAAGCTCTACCTAGTAATACAACTGCAAGTGAGCTTAAAAAGGTTATTTTTGAGCTTCAAATAGAGTCTTGGAATAGATACACAAATAATTTACCACCACTTCCAGATGCTTATCTAAAAATGGCAAAAATAAGAGGAGGAGATTTGGCAGTTGCTGACTCTACTGGTAGTGAGCTTAGCAATCATAAATTAGCAGCAGTTGTTAAAACTTTTGCATCTATGATAGAAAAAATCTCTAAAGATGAAAAAAATATAGGCTCAATTATGCCAACATCAGTTGGAGGAACTATCATAAATCTATCCTCTTTAATGTTAAATAAAACCATAGTAAATCTAAACTATACAGCAAATATAAAATCATTAAAATATGCTATTAATTTAGCTGAAATTAAAACTATTTATACTTCAAAACAGTTTTTAACCAAATTAAAAGCAAAAGGTATAGATATAGAAGAGGCTTTAGAAAATGTCAATGTTATATTTGTAGAGGATTTAAAAAAGAAAATTAAAAAAACTACTGTCATTAAAAATCTACTCATGATAAAACTATTGCCATATTTTTTACTCAAAAATTTATGGATCAAAAAATGTGATATCAACGATACAGCAGCAATTTTATTTAGTAGTGGAAGTGAAGGATTGCCAAAGGGTATAGAGTTAACCCATAAAAATTTTATGGGAAATATCAAACAGTTTATAAATATGATAAATTTTAAAGATGATGATGTTGTCATCTCAGTTTTACCTACATTTCATGTATTTGGATTGACTGTTTGTACTTTGGCACCTCTGATAGAAGGTGTACCATTTGTCGCACATCCTGATCCAACTGACGCACTTGGAGTTGGTAAAATCACAGCAAAATATCAAGGAACTTTGTTATTTGGAACTTCTACATTTTTTAGAATTTATACAAAAAATAAAAAGCTTATCCCTCATATGTTTGAATCTATCCGTTTTGTTGTGGGTGGAGCTGAAAAGATTAGTGATGATGTTAGAGATGGTTTTAAGAAAAAGTTTGGATTAAAGATTTATGAAGCTTATGGTGCAACAGAAGCGACTCCAGGAATTAGTGCCAATATACCAGATGCTTTAGATACAAAATCATGGACTTTACAAATTGGAAACAAAGAGGGAAGTGTCGGTATGCCATTTCCTGGATCAACTTGTAAAATTGTTGATCCAGATACATTTCAAGAGTTACCAATAGGACAAGAGGGTATGATCATCGTAGGTGGAACACAAATCATGAAAGGTTATTTAAAAAATCCTCAAAAAACAAAAGAGGTGATAATTCAAAAAGATGGTATAAGATGGTATATAACAGGCGATAAAGGAAGATTGGATGAGGATGGATTTTTGACTTTGGTTGATAGATATTCAAGATTTGCTAAAATCGCAGGAGAGATGATCTCACTAGGTGCAGTTGAAGAGGAGATCAAAAAAATCTTACCAACAAATCAAGAGATAGATATAATAGCTACAAATGCACCAGATAGCAAAAAAGGTGAAAAAATTGTACTTTTATACCATAGTGAAATTAGCAAAGAGGAGTTAAAAAACCTAATTAAAAACTCAAATCTAAATCCTCTGATGACTCCAAGTGAGTACTTTTATGTAGAGTGTATGCCAAAATTAGGAAGTGGAAAAACAGATCTAAAACATGCAAAAGAGTTGGCCATTAAGCTCTGTAATGAAAAAAATTTGTTATAATGAAAAGGCAAGGAGTTTTTATGAAAACAATATCTGCATCTGAAATAAAGAAAAATAGCACCCTATTGCAAAATGCATTAAAGGGTGATCTTCTTGTCACAAAAAAAGATAAACCTTTTGTTGTTATTATGGACTATAAGCGTTATAAGACACTAGTCAACTCAACTAAAAAATCAAATCAAAAAAATTGGATGGATGAGACTTTTGGAGTCATGGATAAAAACGAGTCTGAAGAGTTACTAAAAACTATATACCATTCAAGAGTTAATAAAGAGTTAGATATATGATTTTAGATACTGACACTATTAGTTATTATCTTCGTGGAGATAAAAGTGTACAAAAAAAGTTTCTTACACACCGTCATGAACTTGCATCTACTGCAATCAACTACTCTGAACTGATATTTGGATTAAAACAAAAAGATAATAAAAATCTATTTCCTAAAGTAGAACTCATGTTTGACAATATCAATGTTTATAGTTTTGATAAAAAATCCGCTATGGTTTTTGGTCATCTTAAGTCATTACTCGCCAAAAATGGTAAAATTGTTGCAGATATGGACTTGATGATTGCTAGTATTGCCATAGCAAATGATGAAGTTTTAATTTCTAATAATTTAAAACATTTTGATAAAATTGAAGGATTAGAGGTAGAGAGTTGGGTTTAATAAAAAACAAAGGATCCAAATGGCGGGATTAGCATATGAAGAGTACTATACGATAGATGATTATAAATACTGGAAAGATAATTGGGAGCTTATAGATGGTAAACCTTATGCTATGGCTCCCTCTCCTATGTTTGATCATCAATATATAATTACAAAAATTGCAAGAATTTTGGATGAACAGTTAGACAAATGCCATGAGTGCTATCCTGCTGTTGAGATAGATTGGCAAATTAGCAAAGATACTATTGTACGCCCTGATGTTTTGGTAGTTTGTAAAAAGGAGCAAAAGATAAAAAGCACTCCCAAAATAGTATTTGAAGTTGTCTCTGATAGTAGCATCAAAAGAGATGAACAGATAAAATTTAAACTCTATGAAAAAGAGGGAGTAGTTTACTATGCCCTAGCCTACCCTGATCAAAAAAGAGTAAAACTTTATCAACTAACAAATTTTCAATACAAAAAGATAGCAGATTTCACAAATGAGGGTGTTTTTGAGCTAAGTATAAAAGATTGTTCAATAAACTTTGATACTAAACTTTTATGGAAAAAGTTGTACAATAAGAGCTCTACATGACAAAACGACAGATCATATCAAAAGTAAAAGAGATAATTTTACAATATTCAAACCCTCAAAGAATTTATCTATATGGCTCTTATGCAAGTGGTGAAGCAAATAAAAGTAGTGATATAGATATAGCCTATGATGATGAAAATTTTAAACAACACTACTTGATAGAAGAAGAGGTACAAAAAATTCCAACACTTATAAAAATCGATATTAAAAATATAGCAAATACGCAAGATAGATTTAAAAATAGAGTAAAATCAACTGGTAAAGTCATATATAGTGCAACAAAAAAATTAAGAGCCGAAGATGGGCTTTATAATTTTACCAATGCTTTAAATAGACTAATAAATGCCATCAATATAGAACAAGAGATAAAAGAAGAAGGATTTGGTGATATATATTTGGATTTGATTATAAAAAGATTTGAATTCACTTATGAAATGGCTTGGAAAGCACTAAAAAGATATTTAGAGTTTTTAGGGTATGAACCAAAAAATCCACAAGCAACATTTAAAGAGGGATATGCACAAGGAATCTTAAAAGATGAAAATATATGGCTAGAGATGATAGAGCAAAGAAACTTATCTTCTCATATATATGATGAATATGAGATAGAAGAGATAGTGCAAAACATCAAATCATACAAAGATGCATTTTTGGATTTAAAAGATAATATATCTAAACTATAAAAACTCAACCACCTTATCAAAATCTAATCTACTTTTTGGAGTGATACTCATATCTCTATACCCAAGTGCTACCAAAAGTGCTACATCAAATATATCGGTATCAACTCCTAAAGTTTTTGCAACTTCATATGAAGAGTCAAACCCCTCTATAGCACAACTATCTATACCTATCATCTTAGCAGAGCTCATGATATTTGCCAACACTATATAACACTGTTTTTTTGTCCATTCGTTGATGTTTGGTAAATTTTTTATATAGTTATTACATCTATCTAAATCTCTTTTTCTTTGTGTGCAGATATCTTTGATATAACCTTTTTCAAACAAAGAGTACTTGGTTCTTGATAGTATAACTATAAGCTCACTCGCATCTGTGATTTGGTCTTGATCCCAACAAATTGGTTTTAATTTTTGTCGTAAATTGGTATCTTTGATAACTAAAAATTTCCAAGGCTCAATCCCCATAGCAGAAGGAGACAATCTAGCTATCTCCAAAATAAACTCTAAATCCTCTTTTGATATCTTTTTATTTTTATCAAAAACTTTACAAGCAAACCTCTCTTGATGAGATTTTAAAATTTGATCCTTTGTGCATAAATTTTTCATGATCTATCCTTTTTAATTGCATATTTTAGCAAAAATAAGATTTGTAATTTCTCGTTTTATTAGCTTAAACTTATCATAATTTTTAAAAAATAGATATCATATCAAATAAGAGCACTAACACTCTCTTTTGCAATACATTTTCCTATCTGTTGATCTTTAAAATCAAAATAGTACGATATCTCATCACAATCATAAACAATTTTACTTATACTATCTGATTTTTTTTGTTTTTGGTTTAATAGCTGTGGTAACTCTTTGTTCGCTAACTCTTTTAGTGACATATCCAAACCGTGTGCAAGTGTTTTGATAAATTTTCCATCTATATCTTTTTCACTATTTATGACTTTCAAAGTAGCATCAAAACCAAAACTTTTTAAAGTATCATAAAAATTTATTTTATCCTGAATCGGTGCAATACTATCATGAGATGAATGGTATGAGATATACTTAGTTTTAGCTCCACTATGATTTACCATTGCTTCAATATGCTCTTCGTCATATAAATTGCGAATTTGATATCTGTCATTGGAAAAATAACTTGATGTATATTTATTGGTAGTCCATAGAGTTTGAACAAAACAGTGAAGTTTTATATTTTCATATAATATTCTATACTCTGGTTGTAAAATATTAGTCTCTTTACCCATAATATAACTCAAAGGAGGTTTGACATAACAAGAGTTATCAATTACACAATCTATTAAATGTGGTGCAAATTTGGCAACTAAATGAGCAATATATCCACCATGACTACTTCCTATTAATATAGTATTTATGTTATCACTAAAATCTAAAGGCAATTTTTTTATATCTCGTAAAACGAAAAGATGATCAACTGCTTGCATAACACCGAAATTTTGATATTCATTATGTTTAGGGATGATTGTCATAGGTAGCATTAGCTTAAAATCTTCTGATACCCTTCCTTTAGCTTTTAAAATACCAATTGCTTCATTCATTTTCTGCAAAACAGTATCTTTATTGATCTGTTTAACATCAGAAAAATCTATCTTGTATTTATTGATAATATCTGTTAGAATTTGAATATCCAACTCATCAAACTCTAAAGTAGCTCCATTTTCAATCCTTGAAAAATAACAATGATAAAAAACATTAACAGCAACTACTGAAAATGTTTTAGCAATATAAGTTCGCAATTTTTCACTATATTCACTATTTGCATCATTACCAAATCCTGCAATGATAAAAACAATACCATTTAGTTTTTTTGATGTTGGATATGAATAACGATATACAAGCTTTTGTACTCTTTTGATGTTTAATTCAAAATCATTACATGATGTGATCTTTTTTTCTTTAGTAACTACACTCATTAATATCCTCATAATTATAAAATATTTTACAAAATGAAGCACATACTATTCCGTTAAATCTAGCTACATGATCCATTATTTTACATATGTTAATTGTAAAGCTTCTCCAAGATATAAGTTTTTAGTAGATTTTTTACCCAAAATCTCATTTAAATATTTTGGATGCAATCCATATCCAGGTCTTATGCTTTTAATATTTTCTTCTGTAAATGTTTCTCCTCTTTTTATATCTTTTGCTACATAAAGACTTCGTGAAAATTGTCTGTTCTTTTTCTTTTTTTCACTCATACTGTAATCCACTTTACCAAGAAGTTTCTCCGTATCTCTAACAGCTTGTATCATCTGAGTAAACTCTTTTTTATCCAAAGAAAACTCTGCATCATGTCCACCGATAGATTTATCTAAGATAAAGTGTTTTTCTATAATTTTTGCTCCAAGTGTAGTCGCAACGATCGGTGCAGTTGTCCCAAGAGTATGATCTGAAAAACCACTCACAACACCAAAAGTTTGAGCCAAATTTGGTATCATTTTCAAATTTGCCTCTTCTAGTAAAGCAGGATAAGCTGAAGTACACTTGAGCAAGACGATATCATTATTCCCCTCTTCTTTACAGATATCAACTACATCTTGTATCTCTTCAATAGTAGCAATGCCTGTAGAGATGATCATAGGTCGTCCTTTAGAGGCTGTATATCGTATTAGTTCATAATCAGTTATCTCAAAAGAGGCTATCTTATAAGCTGGTGGATTAAATTGCTCTAAAAAATCAACTGCACTTTTATCAAATGGTGATGAGAATATGTCTATACCTATCTCTCTAGCATATTTAAAAAGTTTTTTGTGCCACTCCCACGGAGTATAAGCTTTACTATAAAGCTCATATAAACTTTTGCCATCCCAAAGAGTTCTACCCTTGATGATAAAGTCATCTTTTTGACAATTTAGAGTTAAAGTATCTGCTGTATAGGTTTGCAGTTTTATTGCATTTGCTCCTATCTCTTTTGCAGCCTTAATAGTATCTAGTGCATTTTCTAAAGAACCATTATGATTTGCACTCATTTCTGCAATTATATATGTGCCATCTTTTTCTAAATCAAAGCTACCTATTTTCATTAATTAACTCCATACAGA
>JALWLB010000051.1 GCA_027081145.1 Campylobacterales bacterium | reverse complement strand
AAGCATTTAACCAGTGCCAAACTCTCAAAAGTGCTGAATATTTCATCTAAAAACCCTCTTTAAACTTTGCTTAATACCAAAAAGCGATACAATCTGAAACAGAAAAATATTATTTTTTGTTTAAATCGCAATAGTAATGTTATTTTTACATTTTTTTTACAGTTTAGGTGTCATAATAACACAAATATAATAAAAATTAAGCAGGATTGACGATGAAAAAAAAACACCATACTAATTATACCATTTATCATCACTCTAAATCTATATAATCTCTTAGCATTTGAAAAAGGAGATACTTCAAATAAGCTATTGGCAAATTTACAAAATAGCTTCTATATACCAAATCAAAACACCAATATCAAAGCTCAAACTCCATTATGGGAGAGCTCTACCAAAAAAAGTACAAAATATAAAATATACTCAATTAGCAATAGACACGATAGTGTTGGCAGTGCATCAAAAACTTGTTTAAGTTGTCATGATGGTCTAATAAGTAGCAATACTCCCATAAATGCAATTGGTGCTGGAGCATATAACGCATATAGTATTAAAAAAATAAAAACAACAAGAGCATTTATCATAAACAATCCAAATAAATCTGGTATGGGCAATCATCCTATAGGAGTAGTTTATGATCCACAAAAAAGCCTTTTAAAACCTCTAAATACAGTGTTGTCAAACTGGGGAGATAAACGAACTATCGCTAGTTTACTAAAAAAGCCATACAATACAGTCGAATGTACTAGCTGCCATGATCCAAACTCATCTAATGAAAAATTTTTAAGATCTACCACTAGAGATTCAAATTTGTGTCTTACATGTCACAATAAATAGATCTTAAGCCACTTTTGATAGAATACCTCAAAAAATTAAAAGGTTATATATGAGAGGCTATAAAGTCTTTTCTGGTACTGCAAATATCGAATTTTCCAAATCAGTTGCAAAATATCTCTCACTCCCACTATCAGAAGCAGCTATCAATCGATTTAGTGATGGGGAGATAGGAGTTCAAATTAGCGAGAGTGTAAGAGGTAGAGATGTATTTATAATTCAATCAACTTGTGCACCAACAAATGCAAATTTGATGGAGCTACTCATCATGAGTGATGCACTAAAGAGAAGTTCAGCCAACTCAATTACAGCTATCATTCCATATTTTGGTTACGCTAGACAAGATAGAAAAGCAGCTCCAAGAGTTCCAATAACTGCAAAACTTGTTGCAAATCTTATACAAGTTGCAGGAATCAATAGAGTTGTTACACTAGATCTTCACTCTGGTCAAATACAAGGCTTTTTTGATATACCAGTTGATAATCTTTATGGATCTATCGTCTTTAAAGACTATTTCCAAAGAAAAAATTTAAAAAATCCAATTATAGCTTCTCCGGATATAGGAGGAGTTGCTAGAGCTAGAAATTTTGCTAAAACGATTGGGTTAGATATAGTAATCGTTGATAAAAGACGCGAAAAAGCCAATGAGAGTGAAGTTATGAATATAATTGGTGAAGTTGAGGGAAAAGATGTTATTTTAATTGATGATATGATAGATACAGCTGGTACGATCGTAAAAGCAGCCAAAGCACTCAAACAAAATGGAGCTACAAGTGTTATGGCATTTTGTTCTCATCCAGTTTTGAGCGGTCAAGCATATGATAGGATTGAAAATGGTGAGCTTGATGAGTTGGTAGTAACTGATACTATACCAATTACTAAAGAGTGCAAAAAGATAACTGTACTATCAGTTGCTCATCTTTTTGGTGAAGTTATAAGAAGAATTTATCATAATGAAAGTGTAAATGGACTATTTGCCTAAATGCAAAAAAATATAAGAAACTTTTCAATTATAGCCCATATAGATCATGGCAAAAGCACATTAGCAGATAGGCTTATTCAAGAGTGTGGTGCAATTAGCCAAAGAGAGATGAGCTCTCAAATTATGGATACAATGGATATAGAGCAAGAAAGAGGCATAACTATCAAAGCTCAAAGTGTACGATTAACATATACAAAAGATAATCAAGAGTACATCTTAAACCTTATAGATACACCAGGTCATGTAGATTTTTCTTATGAGGTTAGTCGCTCTTTGGCTTCAAGTGAGGGTGCACTTTTAGTTGTTGATGCCTCTCAAGGAGTTGAAGCTCAAACCATAGCAAATGTTTATATAGCACTTGAAAATAATCTTGAAATTATCCCTGTTTTAAATAAAATTGATCTTCCTGCCGCTGATGCTCAAAAAGTAAAAGATGAGATAGAGCATACCATTGGACTTGATTGCTCAAACGCACTAGAAGTTAGTGCAAAAAGTGGTATAGGTATTAAAGAGCTTTTAGATACTATCATTGATCAAATTCCACCTCCTAATGGAGATAATGATGCACCATTAAAAGCTTTGATTTATGATAGTTGGTTTGATAACTATCTTGGAGCATTAGCACTAATTCGAGTATATGATGGAGAGATAAAACTATCAGATGAAGTGATGGTTATGGGTACCAAAAAAAAACATGAGGTATTATCTCTTACATTTCCACATCCAAAACACCCTAAAAAAACTGATAAAATTTCAACTGGCGAGATAGGTATAGTCTCACTTGGTCTTAAAAATGTAGGTGATATCAAAGTTGGTGATACCATTACTAGTGCTAAAAATCCAACAGCTACACCAATAGCAGGATTTCAAGAGGCAAAAGCATTTGTTTTTGCAGGATTATATCCAATAGAGACAGATAAATTTGAAGATTTAAGAGATGCACTAGATAAGTTAAAGCTAAATGATTCAAGTATCTCATATGAGCCTGAAACATCTATAGCACTTGGTTTTGGATTTCGTGTTGGATTTTTAGGAATGTTACATATGGAGGTAATCAAAGAGAGATTAGAGCGAGAATTTAATTTAGATCTAATTGCAACAGCACCAACTGTTGTATATAAAGTAATTTTACATGATAAGAGTGAATTAGAGATTCAAAATCCAAGTGAGCTACCACCTATTAATAAAATAGATAAAATTTTAGAACCATTTGTAAAAGCAACTATTTTAACTCCAAGCGAGTATTTGGGAAATATCATAACCCTTTTAAATGATAAAAGAGGTATTCAAAATAAAATGGACTATTTAAGTCCTACAAGAGTTTTATTAGAATACTCAATACCTCTTAATGAGATAGTTATGGATTTTTATGATAAATTAAAATCAGCCACAAAAGGCTATGCAAGTTTTGATTATGAGCCAATAGGCTATAAAGAGGGGGATTTGGTTCAGCTTGATATAAGAGTTGCAGGTGAAGTTGTTGATGCTCTCTCTATCATAGTTCCAAGATCAAAAGCACACTCAAAAGGTAGGGATTTTGTGAAACAGATGAAAGAGTTAGTACCAAGACAGCTATTTGAAGTAGCTATTCAAGCTAGTATCGGAAACAAAATTATAGCTAGAGAAACAGTCAAATCTATCGGCAAAAATGTTACAGCAAAATGTTATGGTGGAGATATAACAAGAAAAAGAAAACTTCTTGAAAAACAAAAAGCTGGTAAAAAAAGAATGAAAGCAATTGGAAAAGTTCAACTACCTCAAGAGGCATTTTTAACAGTTTTAAAGATGGATTAAATTACAAAACTTTACCCATTAGTATTTTTTTTGACTATGGGTAAAGTGTTTATTATTTTAAAGTAATTGTATTTACATTAACTGTTGGAGCAGTTTTTACATACTTGACTATAACATTTTTTCTCACTACACCATTGATTCTATTTACTAATCCAATTGGTGCAAATGCTTGAGCACTTGATTTGACAACATTAGTCTCAAGATCAATAATTCTACTATTGATAGATACTCCATCACCATACTTGGTAAAAGTACCAGTTAGAACATAATTGATATTCTGTTTTTTCTTCAAATCTTCTAAAGCTCTTGAAAAAACAAAATCCCCTTTTTCTCCAACTCTAATTGTACTCATAGTTTTAAAATCTACAATCTTATAACCTCTTGTTTGCATCTCATGAATAAGAGCCTCACTAATTACATTACCAAAATTACCAGCATCACTAAAGTTTTCCAAATTTACAACAGATGCAATAGCTATTGGTGTATCAGATACATTTCCAAAATTTTTATTTTGTCCTAACTGATCGGCCAAAATAGAAGCTATACTATTTACTAAACCTGCTGAGTTTAAATTTTTGTTAAAACTAACACTATTTACAAGATTACCTGCAAATGAAAGTGATGACAACATTAAAATACCTAAAACTATTTTCAATATTGATTTCACTAAAACCTCCTTAAAATCTCAATATCTATAACTAAACGGTTAAAAACCGAAACCTACAAAACTATCTATGGACAATTTGATGCGTTACAGCAACTACTTGCTCTAACCGATACTGCATAGTCACCACAATTACCACAAGGGTTTTTTAAAATGACAGATTTAACCTGTTTTGGACACTCATTAACGACCAAATCTTGATACTGAATTTCAGTAACAACCGGTTCTTGACAAAAATCTGATGTACATTTTTTTTGAGCACATCCAATTGTTAAAAATGGTAAAAGTAAAAGCCCTGATAGTAAATAGACTCTTTTGCTCATAGCACCTCCTTTAAAAAAATATTTTAGATATCAAATATCTGAGTTAATTTTTCTCTATCTTTGATTAAAGGAAGTTTAAATTTTACTAAAAAGTAAAGTTTTTATTATTTTGTCAAATAAATGTTTCTTTTGTAAACATAAGGTTTAATTTATTTGTCAGGGTAGAGATCGAAGCCACTATTAAATTGAAGTCTATTTACAATTGAAGCTGGTATAAAAATTTGTGCACTCGATTTTACTATATTTGTTCTAATATCTATTAGTCTGCAATTTATTGAAACACCATCACTATAGTACATATATGTCCCACCAATAACATAATTAATATTTTGCTCTTTTTTCAAATCTTTTAAATTCCGTGAAAATAGATAATCACCATTTGGTTTCACCATAAGAGTTGGCATACTTTTAAAATCAACCACCCTATATCCTCTCACTTGCATCTCATGTATCAAATTTTCACTAATTATATGACCAATTTTTCCCACTTTTGTATAATCTTTCAAATCAACTATAGAAGCTATAGCAATTGGAGTTGAGGAGATATTTTTAAAGTCTTTATTTTGAGATAGTTGATCTGCGAGTATAGAGACCAACTGATTTATATATCCTGAAGCACTTACATTGGTTTTAATTTGTACTTTGTTATCAAAAAAATTATAAGCATTTAAATTGGTAAATAAAAATCCAACCAAAAATATTAAAACTATATTACGCATTTTATCTCCTATTGTGTAAAATATCGACATACTAAAACTTTTTTTTACCAAAAAGTAGATATTTTTTTAAAATCATATTTTATTTTAGTAAACTTTTGATACAATTTTTAAATCTTTTTATACATTTATAGGATTAAGGTTTGTTTCATTTTACTAAAGTTTTATCTATTATTAGTTTTATACTAGTTACTAATCTAGTATCTTACAATACTCCATTTTGGAAACCACTACCTTTTAAAGAGGGGGTTATCTATTATATAATCGACGGAAATGAAATTGGTATAGAGACTTTATATATCAAAGATTATGGTAAAACAACCATAAGATTTACCTCTAAAGAGAGTAAAATCATGTTTGATCAACTATACACAGAACAGATTACACTAACTACTCCAAAATGGGTATATAAAATAGATCTTGCAAATAACAGTGCATATAAAAGTACAAATATTTTAAATTTACTTAATAAAGAGTATAGTAAATTATCCAAACAAGATCAAAAAAATATCAT
>JALWLB010000050.1 GCA_027081145.1 Campylobacterales bacterium | reverse complement strand
TTTTGATTTTGAGTGAGTTATTGCTTGGATTTATTGCAGGGCTTACTCTTCATATCGTTTTTGCAGCTTTGCAACTTGCAGGTATGCAAATTGCGATGGTTATGGGTTTTTCAATGGCTTCTGTTATAGATCCAAGTAGTGGGATCAATGCTCCTATTATTAGTCAAATATTGGTTTTGATTGCTATTATGATGTTATTGGCATTTGATGGGCATCACATGATACTGCTTTTTTTAAATAAAAGTATTGGACATATTGAGCTGGGTTCATTTTATCCACAAAGTTATATTTGGGATTATATAAATGAATCTATTAGAGGTATGTTTATGATGGGATTTATACTCTCTTTTCCTGTGATTGCGATTTCTCTTTTGGCTGATATAATTTTTGGAATGCTTATGAAAACAATGCCTCAATTTAATCTGCTTGTTGTTGGATTTCCAATAAAAATATTTTTATCATTTATGGTAATGATTGCAACACTTGGATCATTCATGTTTATATTTAAGAAAGATTTTATTGAAGTATTTAATTTTTTAAATATTTTTGGATAGCTATTTATAAACTTTGGCTCTTTTTTTTAATCTATCAAAATATTTACTCATCTTTTTGGCAATTGCATAATCTTTTGTGATATAAAGTAGTTCATAGTTATTTGAAAATGCAGAGTATGACCAGTTGGCTGAGCCAAAAATTACCGTTTTATTATCGATAATTGCAACTTTCATATGCATCTTTCCGTAATATTTTTTACTTTTTGATAATTTTCCTTTTAGTTGGTACATAGTTATATTTTTATACTTTGCTAAATAGCCTATCATGCTTTTATCTTTTTTTGTTTCACTTGAGTGTTCATCTAAAATTATTTCAATATTAATTCCTTTTTTAGCAACATTTTTTAATTTCTTTGCTATCTTTTTGTGGGTAAAATTATAAATTGCTATTTTGATGGTTTTTTTTGATTGATCAAAGCTCTTTAAGATTGTTTTTAGGGCTTGTTCATTTTGTTCAGGAAGTAAGAAAAAATTATCTTTTGCAGGTAGTTTTGAACAAAAGGTTAAAAAAACTATAATTATTGCAAAAAAGTTAATATTTTTTTTCAAAACTATCCTTACTTTAAGAAAAATGAATATATAATTTTGTAAGCAATAATAACAAAAGATATTTAATTGGAGTTAATGGAATGCCTTCTTTACTACTTATCAATGACAATAAAATTGTCTCACGATTATTACAACTTAGTTGTGAAAAAAATAATTTTTCACTAAAAGAGATACAAGAGCCAAATTTTGAAGATCTAAAAGATCAACAATATACGATTGTGTTTGTGGATAGTGATAAATATAGTGATGATATTGCTGATAAGATAAAATCTTCTTTATCAGTTGAAAAGTTATGTTTTATAGCTCCCAAAAAGTCTCAAATTCCACAAGGGTTTGATCTATTGATAGAGAAACCATTTTTACCAACAGATTTTGTCTCTTTGGTTGAAGAAAATAGTTATAAACAAGAGCCTGAAGAAGATCAAGAAGAAGAGATAGAGTTAGAGAGTTTAGAGAGTAAAGATGAAGAGATTATTTTGGATTTAGATCAAGTTAGTGAAGATGGTGAAGTTAAAGAGGAGATATCTGCTAATAGTATGTTGGCTGCTGGTGCAACTGGTGTAGCAGTTGCTAGTTCGGCTGAAGAGTTGGCTAATATGGTGGGTGAGATAGATAGTATGCAAGATGATGAAAAAAGTGAGCAAACATCAGAAACTATTGAAGAGATTCAAGAAGAGGTTATAAAGATCGATAGTGAAAGTGTAAAAGAAGATGAGATAGAAGAAGAGTTGATTCAAGAAGATGAAGAAATTAGTGATGAAAAGAATGAAGAGTTAGTTCAAGATGACACAGAAAAAGAAGATGAATCAAAAAATGATGAAGCTATCCAAGAAGAAGAGTTAATTCAAGAAGAGAGTATAGATGAGCCTGTAACTAAAGAGGCTTCATTGCTCGATCAAGAGAGTGAAATTAGCAAAGAGAACATCCAAGAGATCAAAGAGGATGAAGTTTTAAATGAAGAGTTGGCTCAAGATGAGATAGAAATAGAAGATGAGTCAAAAAATGATGATAAAAAAGATGAAGAGTTAGTAGTAGCTGATGAGAGTATCCAAGAAGAAGAGATTGCCCAAGAGATCAAAGGGGATGAAACTTTAAATGAAGAGTTAGCCCAAGATAAAACAAAAATAGAAAATGAACAAGATCAAGAGTTGGTATCAGAAGAGATTGTTTCAAATGATGAGATTCTTGAAGATGAGATAGCCCAGAGTACAATTGATAAAGAGGCTATCGAAGTTGCAGAATCTAACACTATCCAAGAGGATTTAGAAGAAGAGCTTATAGTAGAGAGAGAAGAAGATCAAAAAGATGAACAAGATAGTGCTATCTCTACATTGGCTAGTGTGGCTGTTGGAGCTGCAGCGGTTGCTGGTGTAAGTGCTCTTGCAAGTGGCGAGAAAGATAGCAAATCTGATGATATCGAAGATAGTGAAATTGCAACTTTAGATGAGCAAGAGGTGGCAAAAGCTGTTGATGAAGAGATTGTTACTCAAGTTGATGAGATTAAAGAGCTGAAAGCAGATATAGATACAAAAGAGAGTCACAAAATAGAAGTTGAAAATGGTGAAAAAACACAAATAGAGCTATCACAAGATGCACAAGAGAAAATTCAAGATGCTCTAGTACAAGCTATTGATGCTGAGACTCTTAAAAAAGCACTTGTTGGATTAAAGGTTAATATTTCAATCACTTTTGAAAATAAGTAAATGTCAGGTGCTATTTTAGTCATCTCTGGTCCTAGTGGTTGTGGTAAAAGTAGTCTTTTGAGTGAGCTATTTAAACATGGTGGTAACTACTACTTCTCTATCTCAACAACTACAAGAGCTATTCGTGATGGTGAAAAAGAGGGAGTTGATTATTATTATATAACAAAAGATGAGTTTGAACAAGGTATCAAAGAGGGGCAATTTTTAGAGTATGCGAAGGTACATGATAACTATTATGGTACATCTTTAAAACCTGTTTTAAGTGCACTTAGCGAGGGAAAGTTGGTTATCTTTGATATAGATGTGCAAGGTCACGCTATAGTAAAACAGAAATTTTCAGATATCACAACTTCACTATTTATCACAACTCCAACTAAAGAGATTTTAAAACAAAGACTAATCAAAAGAGCTACTGATAGCATGGATGTTATTGAGCATAGGTTAAAAAATGCAAAATATGAAATGGCTAGAATTCATGAGTATGAGTATTTGCTCATCAATGATGATTTTGATAAGAGTTATCAAAAATTTTGCTCAATTATAGATGCTACAAGATTAAAAATATCTTCAGGTGAAATAGATAAATTTATACAAAATTGGTAGTTGTAATTTTACAATGCTATAATCACTATAAATTTTAAGGAGTCAAAGATGGGTATGCCAGGTGGAACAGAACTGATAATCATAGCACTTGTTGTGCTTTTGATTTTTGGGGGCAAAAAGATACCAGAACTTGCAAAAGGGCTTGGAAGTGGTATAAAAAACTTCAAAAAAGCTATAAAAGATGATGAAGAGATAGCATCAGATGAGAAAAAAATAGAAGCTGATGAAAAGATAGATAAATCAAAAAAAACCAGTGAGCCTCAAAAGGTATAGATGAGACACTCATGATTTTTAATAAAATCATAAATCAAAATAAAAAATAAAAATCTTGAGTGTTTTATTCTTGCCCGTTAGGGCAAAGCTTTAGAGAGAGGAATTTTTGCTGGAATTTACTTCCAGCAAAAAGGAGATTATTAGATGAAAAAAAAGATTTTAGAAGCTATTTCAACACAAATTGAGAGTGAGTTTGTTTTAGAAAAACCAAAAGATATCACTTTTGGACATTATGCTACGCCTGTTGCTTTTTCTTTGGCAAAAGTTTATAGAAAATCCCCTATGATAATTGCAGATGAACTTAGCCAAAAGTTTCAAGAGTTGGATATTTTTGAACGAGTTGAGAGTGTAAAAGGGTATATAAACTTTAAACTTAGTCAAGAGGCTTTGGATATATTTGCAACAGAAGCTCTAAAGAGTGAAAACAGTTTTGCAAAGAGCAATCATGTAGAGAAAATTTTACTAGAGTTTGTGAGTGCAAATCCAACAGGTCCTCTTCATATAGGTCATGCTAGAGGTGCTGTTATAGGTGATAGTTTGTATAGAGTTGCAAAACATTTGGGATATGATATAGTTAGTGAATATTATGTAAATGATGCTGGAAATCAAATATTTTTGTTAGGATTGTCTCTGTTTTTGGCTGGAAAACAAAATATACTAAAACAAGATATATCATGGCCAAATGAGTACTATAAAGGTGAGTATATACTAGATTTAGCTGATGAAGCACATAGAGAGTTTGGTAGTGAAATTTTTCAAGATGAGAGTAGTATAGAAAAACTATCGTTATGGGCAAAAGATAAGATGCTAGATCTTATCAAAGATAACCTCAAAAGTATTGGAATTGAATTTGATAGTTTTGTAAGTGAAAAAGAGCTTTACTCAAAATGGCAAGAGAGTCTTGATAGGTTAAAAAAGAGTGGTGGAGTTTATGAAAAAGAGTCTAAACTGTGGTTAAAATCTAGTGAATTTGGTGATGAAAAAGATAGAGTTATCGTTAGAGAAGATGGTACAGAGACATATCTAGCAGGTGATATCATATATCATAATGAAAAGTTCAAAGCCGATTTTGATAGATATATAAATATTTGGGGAGCAGATCATCATGGATATATCGCTAGGGTGAAAGCTGCCATCAAATTTTTGGGATATGATGAGAGTAAGCTTGAAATTATTTTAGCTCAAATGGTTTCACTCCTAAAAGGTGGCGAACCGTACAAAATGAGTAAAAGAGCTGGTAATTTTATACTCATGAGTGAAGTTGTAGATGAAATTGGTGCAGATGCTTTGAGGTTTATATTTTTGAGTAAAAAGAGTGATACTCATTTGGAATTTGATGTGGATATGTTCAAAAATCAAGATAGCTCAAACCCAATATACTATATCCAGTACGCCCACGCAAGAATAAATCAACTATTTGAAAAAAGTGGTAAAAAAGTAGAAGATATAATTGATATAAAGTTGGAAGATTTAGAAGATGAGGCTAAAAATCTTCTATTTTTCTCTTTGTTATTGCCAGAGGTTTTAGAAGATGCATTTAACTCAAGAGCTCTTCAAAAATTGACCGATTATCTAAAAGCACTTGCTTCACATCTGCATAAATTTTATAATGCTCACAAAGTGGTAGGTAGTAAAGATGAGGATAAATATCTAAAAATACTAGCTGTTACAGCCCTTAGTTTAAGAGTTGGACTAAAATTAATCGGGATAGAAGCTAAGTACAAGATGTAGTGGTGATACTATCTTCAAGTTCTAGTTTATGAGGAATTTGTATAGTCAAACTACTCTCTTTTGGTTTAATAATTTCCCTTATCATGATACGCTTTTGTGTATTATTGTCTATTTTAGTATAAATCTCTGTTTTAATAAAATATTTGAAACTTGATAAAGTTTGATACAGTTTTAAAATAGTTTAACTAATTTATAATATTAAACTAAATATAATAAAAAAGATTTTTATATTTAGGATAATTTATGGTTAGATATATCAAAATCGATGTCAAGCTAAAGCCTCATGATATCAAGCCACTACCATTTATAGGTTCAACCCTTCGTGGATCTTTTGGAGTTAGTTTAAAAAAAGTTCTCTGCATCAATCCTTCATATGAGTGTAATGGATGTTTTGCTAAAGATAGTTGTCTTTATTATGATTTTTATGAAGAGAAAAACCAAGCACATCAGTATAGGTTTGATTTTGCTCTAAATCCAAAAACTTACGATTTCTCACTCTATCT
>JALWLB010000049.1 GCA_027081145.1 Campylobacterales bacterium | reverse complement strand
TGTTATGTTTGAGATTACATTTGCTATCACTCCTGTAACTCCCTCTTCTATCGATTCGCCAAATGCTACTTTTATCTCACCTCTAACTGGAATTTTATCTTCATATAAAGCTTTTAAACCAACTAAAATCATTAGATATGCTCCAGCCACAGTAGGACAGCTATGCCCTGCACTTTTTACTATATCGGTATATGAAAATGTGATTATCCCATCTTCAAAAGCACCAAGCATATTGGCTAATGGATCCTGTAGAGTTATTGTAGGAACTTTGTCAAAAAAATCTGGATATTTCATCACAAAGCTCCCAATTTTTTCTTTACACTCTCATCTGCCATATCAGGACTCCATGGAGGATCAAAAACCAAATCAACCTTTACACTCTCCACCCCTTCAACCTTCATTACAGCTTCTCTCACCCAATTTAGCAACATTTCATGAAGTGGACAAGATGGAGTTGATAGAGTCATAGTTACTACTACATGATTGTTTGCTTCTATCTTTACGCCATATATAAGTCCTAACTCAACCAAATTAAACCCAACCTCAGGATCTATTACTGTCGCAATCGCATCATAAATATCTTTTTCATCAAATGCCATTTTTATCCTTTGTATCTAAATATATAAATTATGTTAAAAACCACTAAAAGTGCATTTATAAAAAACATCCCCTTACCAAGTAGCATAAACACACCACTATCAAACACTATCCCAAGTGATAAAAAGATCACTACTGATATTTTAGTATAAAATTCATAATGAACCATTCTATCATGTAGCATATCAGCTAAAAGTGGCACCTTCTGTTTTCCGACCAATTTAGCAAACTTCTCATTCCAAACTAAAAAAGGGACAATCTTATACATATGTCCTATGATAAATGAGCTTAAAAAACCAAAAATCAAAAAAATTCCAAACAGTTTTATAACTATCTCTTTAGTCAAAAATAGACTCAAAATTGCCAAAAAGATCAAAAAAACAGCACTTGCTAACATATTTAGTGCATATATATCTATATGTTTTCTAAGTCTTTTAGAGTAGATATCATGTAGCTGATAGACAAATAGAACTATTGAAAAAAACACCAACACTCTTAGTAAAAAATACCACTGCAACATAGCAAACAAAGCAGATAAAATTATACCTATGAGTAAAAAAGAGCTTATTTTTTTATTAAACTTATGTGATAGCATAAACATAGGCAAAAGCACAGTAGAGATAATTGCTATCAATCCTCCGGCAAAACCAAATAAAACCAATGATATATGGGTATTTGCCAAATTTAAAAGATCAAAATCCAATTTTGAGTGAGTCAAAGCAAATGAGCTAAAGAGTCCATAAGTGATACCTATAAAAAGTATTGTATGAATTGTGATTATAAAATAAGCCTTAATCTCTAGCTTTTTTAATTTTTTTAGTGATAGTGCTATAGTTGATAGATAGAGTAAAAATGAGATATACAAAATCAGCGATCCATAGCCTAAAAATTCAAAATACCAACTATTTAAAAATGCACCAAAAAATGGCACAACAGCCAAAACAAACAAGATCAAATGAGCATATGCCAACTCGTTAGAGTATAAAGGAATCTCTAAAATAACAGACAACAGTTGATACATAGCTCCAAATATCACACTCATCATAAATCCAACCAAAAATAGATGAACAAAACCGGCAACTTTTGGATCGATGTATGAACTATTTATAATATCTATATCAAAAAAAACCACTGATGATAGAAAGTAAAAGATCGTACCAACTATAAAAAAAGAGGTAACTAGCCTAGAAGGTGGTGCAAAAGTAAAGTTTAATCCCCCAACCACAATTTAGCCTTGACAACTGGTTTGAGAAAAATCGGTTGTTACTTCATCATCAGATTTTTTTGAAAAAATTATCTTAAATTTACCATCTTCTAACTCTTTTATTTGCCATGAAAAATCTTTCTCTATCTTTGGAAAAAGCCCCATAGGTTTTTTCATATTTATCATAACCAATCTCTTATCTTTTGAATCAATCAGCTTTAATCCACTCATAGCATTTACCATAGGTTCAGGTGGAACACATAAAGATGAGTCAAACTCATAATAGACCAGACCATCTTTTTCATACTTATAAAAGTCCACACTTGCCCCATTTACTTCAATTTTTTCTCTATTCATTTTTCTCTCCTAAATATAATTTAACCACGCCCCTACCCTGCTTTGCTCTATCTTTATCGTTGAGCTTTGTCCATGACCTGCATAGAGTTTTTTATCATAATCTATTTTTAAAAATTTTTCAATGCTTTTTTTCATATCTTGAGGATTTGAGTATGGAAAATCAACCCTCCCAATCGAATTTGCAAAGATAAAATCACCACTAAAAAACCAATCTCCTATCTCTATGGCACTACATCCTGGAGTGTGCCCTGGAAAGTGAATATACTTTATCTTTATTTTACCTATTTCAAGCTCTTGATCACCTTTTATCTCAACATCTGGAACACTTTTAGGAGTACCTTGAGAAAATGGATCATCTTTTAGCATAAAAGCATCATCTTTTGGTACATATATAGGGATGTTTAACTTCTCTTTTAGCTCCGCATTACTCCATACATGATCAAAATGTCCATGAGTGTTTAAGATTGCAAGTGGATTTTTAACATTTTGCACTACCCATTCACTCGCCCCAATTCCTGGATCTATAATCAATTCACCATAATCACTACTTATAATATAACAGTTGGTCTGATACTCGCCCATTGGCATAAATTTTAAGTTCATACTAATCCTTAAACATTTTTTACATTTTATAAAAAAATTACTTAAAAGCCTTTCATAGATATAAAAGGGTAAATTAAGTTTAACTTTATTATAATTACCCCAAAGAGGAAGAGATGGCAAATAAGTTTGAATTAATAGAGAAATATCTTATAAAGTTTTTGCAACAAGAGACATTTAAAACCTCACTAAAAGGTGCTGTAGTAGGTCTTAGTGGTGGGATTGATTCAGCAGTTGTTGCTGTTTTAGCAAAAAAAGCTTTTAGTGAAAATTTATTGGCCATTATGATGCCATCACTCTATTCTAGTGCAAGTAGTATCGAAGATGCAAAAGAGTTGTGTGATAAGTTTGACATAAGATATGAGATAGAGGATATTTCAAATCTATTAAGAGCATATAAAGCAAACGAAAACTCAACACCACTTAGAGTTGGCAACTTTAGTGCTAGGATGAGAATGTCTATTCTTTTTGATATCTCAGCAAGAGAACACTCATTAGTTCTTGGAACTAGTAATAAGAGTGAGTTGATGCTAGGATATGGGACTTGGTATGGTGATTTAGCAAGTGCAATTAATCCAATAGGTGATCTTTATAAGAGTGAAATTTTTGAATTTGCAAAATTTTTAGAGATTCCAAAATCGATTATCGATAAACCTCCATCAGCTGATCTTTGGGATGGACAAAGTGATGAAGAGGAGTTAGGTTATAGTTATGCTCAAATTGATGAAGTCTTGATAAATCTTGTAGAGCATAGATTGAGTTTAAAAGAGATGTTTGAAAGAGGTTATAAAAAGGAGTTGGTTCAAATGCTACAAGATAGGATTTATAAAAATCAATTCAAAAGAAAACCTCCAATCATCGCAAAATTAACAAATAGAACCATAGGGTATGACTTTTTATACCCAAGAGATATAAAAGTATAAAAAAATTAAGGAGAAATAGATGAAAGAGATACCATTTTATGTACCACAAATAAACAAAGAAGAGAAAAAACTCATAGATGAAGTTTTAAGTTTAGAAGGAGAGTCAAAAATAGATCAACTAGAAGAGGCATTTGCAAAATATATAGGGTGTAAATTTGCTGTTTCAACATCTAGTTGGACTGCTGCTATGCATCTTAGTATGTTTGCACTTGATCTAAAAAGGGGTGATAAGATTCTTTGTTCAGTAAACGCATTTCCAACAGTTGCAGAATCTGTTAGACATTTTGATGCTGAACCGATATTTGTTGATATAGATGCAAATAGTTTAAATATCTCACCAGATAAACTAAAAGAGGCGTTAGTAAAGCATAAACACAAAAAGTTAAAAGGGGTAATTGTATCTCATGTAGCTGGAAGAAGTGCAGAACTTGATGAAATTTATAAAATAGCAAAAGAAAACGGTATAAAAGTTATAGAAGATTGCTCAACCGCACTTGGTGCTACATATAAGGGTAAAAAAATAGGCTCTATGGGTGGTACGATCTCTACATTTGGATTCTCTCCCCAAATGAGCAAAGCAATTGGAAATACTGGTATATTGGCTACAAATGATGAAAGTTTGTGTGAAAGAGCAAAACTTATAAGAAACCATGCATTAGTTAGCGAAAAGTGGGATAAATTTGGAAATATAGGTTATGTTTATGATGTTATTGATATTGGATTAAAGTATGGAACTAGTGAACTTGATGCTGCTTACTCTATAGCTCAACTTAGAAAAAATGATCATTTTATAAGAAGAAAAAGAGAGATTGCTGAAATTTATGATAAAGAGTTGGCAAATGTAGCTCATATAACTCTACCTGAGAGAACAAGTGAGCATATATACAATCTATACATCATAAAAATTGATAAAAATAGAGATGACTTTGCTAGAGCTTTAAGAAGCAAAGGTGTATATACAGCACTTCATTATGTGCCACTTCATCTTTTGACCTATTATAAACAAAAATACTCTCTAAGAGTAAACGATTTTCCAGTTGCACTAACAAATTATCAACAAATTTTATCGATTCCAAACTATCCAAGTATGAGTGATCAAGATGTTTTATATGTTTGTGATCAAATTAGAACTATTGCTCAAAATAGATAGTTGTTAAATAAAATTTATTTTTGGGTTGAGGAGTATCTCTTTGACCCAAATCTTTTTCAAAAATTTTTATCTATCTTACTGCTTCCTATCTCTTTTTTATACTATCTTGTAGTCAAATTTAAAAGATCATTTACAAAAGCTAAAGATTTTAATATTGCAATTATTAGTATTGGTAATTTAATAGTTGGTGGAAGTGGAAAAACTCCATTTAGTATCTATTTAGCTAAAAAATTAAATCATGTAGCAATCATTTTAAGAGGATATAAACGACAATCAAAAGATTTAATTGTAGTAAGTCACAATTTTAAAATTTTAACAGATGTAAAGAGTAGTGGAGATGAAGCTATGCTTTTGGCAAAAGAGTTAAAAAACGCAACAATTATAGTCTCAAAAGATAGAATAAAAGCTATACAAAAAGCAAAAAAATTAGGTGCTAAAGTAATTTTATTAGATGATGGATTTTCAAAAGTAAATATAAAAAAATTTGATATTTTACTAAAACCAAAAGATGAGCCTAAAAATCCATTTTTACTCCCAAGTGGTCCATATCGTGAACCAAAATCTCTTTATAAAAGTGCCGATTTAACTCTACAAGAGGGGGTTGATTTTAAAAGAGTTGTAAAAATAAGAGATAAAACTCAAAAAATGATTCTAATAACAGCTATCTCAAAACCACAAAGATTGGATCCATTTTTGCCAAAAGAGGTTATAAAAAAGATTTACTATCCAGATCATTATAGTTTTAAAAAAGATGAACTTTTAAAGCTTGTTGATAAATACAAAGCTCACTCCATTTTAACAACCACAAAAGATTTAGTAAAGATGGAAAATTTTAACTTAAAACTCTCAATTTTAGAGTTAGAGTTAGAGTGTGATAAAAAAGTTTTAAAAAAAGTAGAGAACTTTTTATCTACTTTTGATAAAATCCAATCAAAAAATATTTAGGTATAAAAATTGGAACAAAAAATTCTCACAGCAAAAACTCTAATAGACGCTTTTCCTTTTATAAAACAGTTTACAAATAAAATAGTAGTTATAAAGTTTGGAGGAGCAGCCCAAGTTGATCCAAAATTAAAAGAGAAGTTTGCAAAAGATGTGGCTTTGCTTCATCATGTAGGAATTAAACCTGTAATAGTACATGGAGGTGGCAAGAAAATAAACCAAATGTTAGATAGATTAAATATCCAGAGCAAATTTAAAGATGGTCAAAGAGTCACCACAAAAGAGAGTATGGAAGTGGTTGAAATGGTACTTAGTGGATCTATCAATAAAAATATAACCTCTTTGATAAATAGTTTTGGATCACTTGCTATTGGTATCAATGGAAAAGATGCCTCTTTTATGAGAGCAAAACCAAAAGATTTGGAAAATTTTGGATTAACTGGAGTTATAACAAGCATCAATGAAAAGGTATTATTAAATTTAATTGCTGAAAACTTTATACCAGTTATTGCACCAATTGCAATAAGTGAAGATAACTCAAATCAAAGTTATAACATCAATGCAGATTTAGCAGCTAGTAAAATTGCAATTGCTCTAAAAGCTCAAAAGGTGATCTTTTTAACCGATACCAAAGGGGTACTTGATAAAGATTCCAATTTATACTCAACTTTATACAAAGATGAGATAGAGCTCTTAATCAAAGACAGTACTATCAAAGGTGGAATGCTTCCAAAAGTGGAAGCCTGTTTAGAAGCTATAGATCAACAAGTTGAAAAAGCACACATTATTGATGGTAGAATTGAGCACTCAATACTTTTAGAGCTATTTACAAATGAAGGAATTGGAACCGTTATAAAAAGGAGAAATATATGAATTTTATCTCAACAAGAGATCCAAAGATAGATCAAAAGGTATCATTTAGCCAAGCTATATTAAATCCTAGTGCAAATGGCGGAGGACTGTTTTCTCCTGAAAAATTGCCAAGCTTTGATGATAGTTTTTTTGATACAACACTCTCTTATAAAGATTTGGCACTAAAAATTTTAAATCTATTTGAAATAGATATAAAACAGAGTGTATTAAAAGAGGCTCTTAATTTATATGATAATTTTGATGACAAAAATAGCCCTATATCGGTAGTAAAAATCAAAGATGATCTATTTGTAAATGAGTTATATCATGGACCAACAAGAGCTTTTAAAGATATGGCACTACAACCATTTGGATATATTCTCTCACACTTAGCAAAAAAGATAGATAAAAAGTTTTTAATCTTAGCTGCAACAAGTGGCGATACAGGTCCAGCAACTTTAGATACATTTGCTAATAAAAAAAATATAGAGGTTGTCTGTTTGTATCCAGATGGTGGAACAAGTGATGTACAAAGACTTCAAATGACAACTATAAAAGCTCAAAATCTAAAAGTTTTAGGGGTGGTTGGAGATTTTGATGATACTCAAAATGCTCTAAAAGCTCTACTATCTTCAAGAAGCTTTAAAGATGCTTTAGCCAAAAAAGATATCTCTTTGAGTGCTGCAAATTCAGTCAATTTTGGAAGAATTATTTTTCAAATTGTATATCATGTATATAGTTATATTGAACTTTTAAAGCAAAATGAGATTAAAAAAGATGAAGAGATCTATATAGCCGTTCCAAGTGGTAACTTTGGAAATGCATTAGGAGCCTATTATGCTAAAAAGATGGGATTAAAGATCAAAAAGATTTTAATCTCTACAAATGAAAATAGTGTTTTAAGTGAATTTATAAATAGTGGCATATATGATATAAAAAATAGAAAACTGATAAAAACCTCTTCTCCGGCTATGGATATTTTAAAATCATCAAATATTGAGAGAGTTTTATTTGATAAATTTGGAGCTTTGAGAGTGATTGAACTGTTTAATAGCTTAGAAAAAAATGGTTTTTTTAAATTAAATCAAGATGAATTAAAATTAATTCAAAAAGATTTCTCAGCAACTAGCTCAAACGATATATCATGTAAGAGTTATATCAAAAAATTTGCCAATGATGGCTACATCCTAGATCCTCATACCGCAACTTGTATAGATGCGTATGAAAAATTGGCAAAAGAGAGATTAAAAACTATCATATGCTCAACCGCTGAGTGGACAAAATTTGCACCAACTATGCTAAATGCACTAAATGAAGACAATAATAGTTATGATGATCTTTTTGCACTAAAAGAGATATCTAAAATGTATAATATAACTATAACTCCAAAAATCATGGATCTTTTTGATAAAGAGATTGTTCAAAAAGATATAATCCAAAAAGAGATGATTGAAAAAGAGATTTTAAACTTTTGCCACTAAAAAGATTAAACAAAGAGCAGTTTAATGCAGCTACTGCCAAAGCTGGATCAAATCTTATAATCGCTTCAGCAGGAACTGGAAAAACTTCAACTATAGTTGCTAGAATTGGCTATCTTTTACAAAATGGGATAAAACCAGAAGAGATTTTACTCTTAACTTTTACCAATAAAGCTTCAGCTGAAATGCTTGAGAGAGTTGGCAGATATTTTGATAATAGTATTACTAAAAAAATAGAATCTGGTACATTTCATGCAGTAAGTTATAGATTATTAAAAGAGAGTGGCAAAAAGATAGTTTTAAAACAGCCAAAAGAGTTAAAAATACTTTTAAAAAATATATATCTTAAAAGAGACTTTTCATACTTTGATAGCTCAATTTCACCCTACTCTGCTAGTTATTTATATGATCTATTTGCCCTATATCAAAATCAAGTTAGCCAAAAAAGTTTTGCAACATGGATAAATGAAAAAAACAGTGAACATAAAATCTATAGTGAAATTTATGAAGATATCTTAGAAGAGTTTAATGAGTTAAAAAAGAGATTTGGATATGCCGATTTTAATGATCTTTTGATACTTATGAAAGATCATTTAAAAACTTTTGATAGAAAGTTTTACGAAATTTTGGTTGATGAGTATCAAGATACCAATAGACTTCAAGGCTCACTAATAGAGGCATTTGATTATAAATCACTATTTTGTGTAGGTGATTATGATCAAAGTATTTATGCGTTTAATGGGGCAGATATCAATATAATTGCATCATTTAAAGATCGATTTAAAAATGCTACAATATATTCACTAAATAAAAACTATAGATCTTCAAAACATATCTTATCATTAGCAAACAGAGTTATTCAAAAAAATCCTAGAATTTATCCAAAAAGTTTAGAAGTAACAAGAGAGGGTAAATTTGAATTACCAAAGCTTTTAGTCTTCGATGATTTATATTCTCAATATGAAGCCATTGCTAAAAAGATAAAACAATCAAACACCCCTTATGAAGAGATTGCAGTAATTTTTAGAAACAATGCAAGTGCTGATGGTATAGAGGCAAGTTTGAGATCAAATGGTATTGGATGTAAAAGAAAAGGTGGAGTAAACTTCTTTGATACCAAAGAGGTAAAAGTTATACTTGATATGTTTGTTATACTCTTAAATCCAAAAGATATGATGGCTTTTATACATGTGTTTGAGTATGCTAAAGGGGTTGGTGGAGTCTTTGCGAAAGATATTTTTGATGCACTTTTTAAAGTTGGAGATGGAAATATCATAGATGGAATACTAAATCCTAAAGATAAAAAAAATCCATTTAAAAAAGGTGTAATTAATCACCAACTTGGACTTTTTGATGACCATATAGAGTTTGGTAGTGTTGGAAGGTTTAAAAAGTTAAATTTTGAAGAGAATTTTTTTAAAAATCCAATTTTAAAACACCCAAAAATTTCTGAAGATTTAGCAAAATTTTTATACGCTTTTTATCACTTTATAAAATCTTCAAAAAATCTTATCTCTCCAACTTCTATAATAAATAGCATAATAAACTCAACCCTTTTTGAAAAAATTACAGATGTATTGGCAACTAAAAGAGCAATTTTAAAAGATAAAAGTGTTGATAAAGAGCAAAAACAGATCGCAAAAGATAACATAAAACGAAAAGCACTTTTACTATTAAATCTCTCAAAATCGTATAAAGATAGATATAAATTTATTAATGCTCTTGTTTTAGGAAGTAATGAGATAAGTGAGGGTGATGGGGTTAATCTTTTAAGTATTCATGCTAGTAAAGGGTTAGAATTTAAGGAGGTTTATATTATAGATTTGATGGATGGTAGATTTCCAAATAGAAAGCTACTTAGCAAAAATGGTGGTGATATTGATGAAGAGAGAAGACTGTTTTATGTAGCTATTACAAGGGCAAAAGATATACTCTATCTCTCATATGCCAAATATGACAGAGTTAAAAAGATAGATTATATCCATTCACCATTTTTAGTAGAAGCTGGTATGATCAAAGAGGAGTCTTCTCTTAGCCTTTAACAGCTTGTGCCATATCCCACATAGGTAAAAATATGCCAAGTGCCATCATTAAAACCATTCCTGCAATAAATCCTATTAAAATTGGCTCAATATATGATGAGATATTATCTATAATCTCATTAAACCTACTCTTAAAATAATCAGATACTTTTCCAAGCATTCGATCAAGTGCACCACCTTGCTCTCCTGCTTGAATCATTTGAATAAGCATTCCCTCAAAAAGATCGGTCTGTCTAAAAGCATCAGTTAAGTTTGATCCTCTCTCAACCAATACTTTTACAGATGATAATCTGTCTCTCAATACTTCATTATCAATTGTCATAACAGCAGTATCTAAAGCTTCAGCCACAGGAATACCAGCTCTTACAAGCTCAGTAAAGATCAACATAAATCTACTCATAGAGGCATAATGTATAATCTTTCCTATCAAATAGACTTTTAAGATATGCTTATCAAAACCTACTTTAAACTCATCACTATTTTTATAAAAATATTTAAATAACATAAAAGAGGCAAACATTCCAGCCAAAATATACCAACCATACTGATTTATAGCGTGTTCGCAAAAGAGCAATATTTTTGTAGGAACTGGAAGTTCTGCATTTAATTTTTCAAAAATATCTTTAAATTTTGGAACAACATATATCATTAAAATAGTAAATGCAATTGCAATTGCAACAACCACGGTTATTGGATATCTAATAGCAGCTTTAAATTTTTTTGTATTTTCCAGCATCTCTTCTAATATATCAGCCAACTTTTCTAAAGATTCTGACATATTACCAGTACTCTCACCAAGCTCTACCATAGCAATAGTAACATCACCTAACTCATACTTATAAGCACGAAAAGCTTCAGTTAAACTTTTTCCAGAGTTTAAATCATCATCAACTTGAGTAAATATAGCTTTTAAATCTTGATTTGTTGTTGCTTTTTGTACCTCTTGTATGCTATCATGAATTGAAATTCCTGCATTTGTCATAACAGCTAACTGTCTAACTGCAGAGATTAGATCTTCAATTTTGACCCGTTTACTAAATAGAGCATTTAAAATACTATCTTTAAGATCTCTATATCTCTCATCAAGTGGAGTTGCAACTTGATAAACTTTCAAAATTCTTCCACCATTTAACTTTGCTTTTGCTATTGCTATTGCATCATTTTTTGTTGCTGCTTTTATAAGTTCTTTTCCTCTTTTACCTTTAAATAGATAATTTACTTCATAGTGATTTGTCATGATTTTGCCACCCTATATACCTCTTCTATACTTGTTTTACCTCCCGATGCTCTTATAATTGCATCATTAAACATTGAGATAAAACCATTTTCATATGCATATTTGCTAATCTCCTCTTTCGAACTTCCCCTTGCAATCATACTAGCAATATTATCGTCAATTGTTAAAACTTCTGAAATCATCTCTCTTCCAGCATAGCCTGTGTTTGAACATTTTTCACACCCTCTTGCTTTAAAAAATTGATACTCTCTTGGTAACATAGATCCAATATCTTCTAAAAGATGATCATTAAGAGTTGTTCTAACTTTACAAAATTGACAAAGTTTTCTAATAAGTCTTTGTGCTTGAATAGCTACCAACGCTCCACTTACTAAATATGGTTCAATCCCCATATCAACAACTCTGGTTATTGCACTAATTGCATCATTTGTATGTAAAGTTGAAAACACTAAGTGTCCTGTTAATGATGCTTCAATAGCAATCTTTAAAGTCTCTCTATCTCTAACCTCACCAATCATAATAATATCTGGATCTTGTCTTAAAATTGCTCTTAATGCATTTGCAAATGTTAAATCTGCTTTGGTATTGACTTGAGTTTGCTGAATTAAACTCATTTGATACTCAACTGGATCTTCAACCGTAATTATCTTTCTTTTTACATTTTTAATAGCATTTAACCCAGCATATAAGGTTGTTGTTTTACCACTTCCAGTAGGTCCAGTTACAAAAATGATTCCATATGGGGCATCCATTGCAGCTCTAAAATTTTTATAATTTTGCGGATGCATACCAAGCTCTTCAAGCTTAATCATAACTTTTGATTTATCAAGGATTCTCATAACAACAGATTCACCTGTCATAATAGGAAGAGTAGAAATTCTAAAATCGTATGTTTTATTCATAACAACTGCTGAAAACCTACCATCTTGAGGTTTTCTCTTTTCAGCAATATCCAAATTTGCCAACAGTTTTAAACGCGAACTAAGTGGTGGATATATATCTTTATCAAAAACAAATATCTCTTTTAACATACCATCAATTCTTGATCTAACAACACAACTACTCTCAGTTGGCTCTATATGAATATCGCTTCCTCCACTAATAATGGCAGTTTTTAAAACTAGTTCAATAAGTTTCAAAATTCCAGAAGATTCATCTGTCTCATTAGCGGTAGTTTTAAATTCAGCTCGAATCTCTTGAACCAGATCTTTAACACTCTCACTAATTTCAATATTATGCAAATGTTTTTCAATCTGTTCAGGATTTGCAATAGATTTTTTAATAAGCTTATTTCTAAAGATTCTTTGAAGTGTATCTTGAGTATTGATATCAAATGGATCTTTAACAGCAACATAGATATTTAAATCATCCTCTTTGTATGGTAGTGCATGAATTTTACTAAGTTTTTGATATGAGACTTTTGCACCAAGAGTGTAATTTACATCAACACTATATAGATCAATATAGTCTAAATTTAACTCTCGTGAAAATTTTAGTAAAAAATCGTCTATATCAATTGAAAAATTCTCATACACATCATTTATTAATATTATGTTATTTTTGATTGCTTCTATTAATAGTATAATCAAATTTTCACTTGAGACAATCTTTCTTTTTATTAAGATTGATCCTATATCATCTTCACTCTCTTCAAACTCCTCCTCTATCGATTTTACATCCTCTTGAGAAATGATTTGATTTTGATATAAAAACTCAACTATGCTTAGTACTTTTTTCTCTTTCATGTTACTCTTTTAGCTTGTTTTTAAAATCTGCTGTAAGATAGATTCTGCTCTTTGTGAATCGTAAGTTCTTAAATATTCACTCAAAGCATTTATCGCATCTTCTTTTTGATTTAATTTAACTTTTGATTTTGCAAATATGATCCAACTATCCTCATTAGAACTATCCAACTCATTTGTGATAAGTGCCCATTTAAGAGCCTGTTTATACTTTTTTTGTTCAAAATATCTTTTTGAGATCATAATAGAGTAAGTTGGAAGATTTGTGGTTTTAAATTTTGATTTTAAAAACTTTATAGAACTTACCTCTTGAGTTTCAATAAAAATTGCTCTCTTTTTCTCTTTTTTTTCTGCTACAACCCTTTGTTGCGGTATTGGCTTTGCAACTTTTAGAGAAGTTTTTGTCTCTACATGATTAAAATTACTATTTTGAGCCAACTCAATTTTACTCAAATCCAGCTCTTCTAACTCTCCAAAAGTGTTATCAAAACTTTTTAAAGAGAGTGTATTAGTACTAAAATTTTTTTTATCAAATATAGATAAATCATGTACAATATTTAAACTTTGTAGTATTAAATAAGCTGATAAAAGTAGTATTAAAAATGTTAAAAATACCATTTTTATAATAAAACTCTTATCTTCATATATCGCTTTTTTCACATTTATTGAGTGATGCATACTATTCATAACTTAACCTTTATAAAACTTATTTAATATCTTTATAACCCAACTCTTTTAGTGATATGGCATTTTGTTTTTTATTTGTACCTCTCATAATATGAGGCGTTATAATGATAACCAACTCTTCTCTATAATCACTAACTTGCTCTTGCTTAAAAGCTCCACCAAAGATTGGAATATTACCTAAAATTGGCACTTTATAAGTATTTACACCCTTTTTAGAGCTAATTAACCCACCAAGAACAATCTTTTCGCCATCTCTAAGTTTGACAACTGAAGAGATCTGTTTTTTCATAAGATCTGGTGGTAATCTTCTAACACCAGAATCATCAGTTTTAACTTGTGATCTAACTGAGCTAATTGAAGGATTGATTTTTAAAATTATCTCATCATCATTGGTAATTTCAGGAGTAATATCTAGTAAAATTCCTGCAAAAACAGACTTTACAATCTCATTTTCAGAAGTTGTATAGGTTTTACTATCTGAAGATGAGCTTTTAATTTTGTAATATAGTTGATCACCTGAACTAAAAACTGCTGGTTGATTATTTAGTGTTACAACTTTTGGATTAGAGATTGATGTTACATCTCCTTGAGATCTCAAAAATTTAACCAAATCTGCAATTCCGGTTGATCCTGAAAGTCTCATAAAAGTTGCACTTGCCGTTGGATAATCATCTCCAAACTCTGTAATTTCATTATTTGAAATTGTTTTTAAATTATTTGTATTTAATATCTCATAATTTAATTTCATATTTTGTAATTTATATATTTCACCCCAATTTACCCCTGTTGCTCTTGAATTATCCAATCTAACTGAGAGGATTTTTACATCTATCATAACCTGCTTATGTAGAGATTTAGTCAATTTTTCTATATATCTTTGTACCCTTTTTATCTGTTTTTTTGTTCCACTTACTGTAATTAAGCCTGTCTCTTTATTTACAATTGGAGTTGGTGCTTCAAACTTATCTCCTGGAGTATTTAAGATACTATTTAATTCAGCTGCAATATTTTTCCAAAAATCAAAGCTATCATCTGAAGAGATTGTTGCACCAGTTGATAGTGATCCACCTCCCGATCCAGCTGTAGCACTTCTTGTACCAGTATTTCTTGTGCCAGTCATAGCAGCGGTAGTATCACCAGTTAATGATATATCGGTATTACTCTTACCAACTCTAATCGATTTTATATAATCAATTTTAAATGTTTTGGTAATTAATCCACCAATTTGGAGTATTTTATTGGAATATTTATACTCTAAATTTTTACTAGATAGTAAAATGTGAAAAATATCTCCCAATGTCATCTGTTTAATATTGATTCCATAAAGAGTCTCATCCAATTTATCTTTTGCAAAAGAGTCTTTTACAATTAAGCTAAAATCGCATTCATTGCTTAATTGATTAAGAAGTTCAGTTGTTGTAACCTCTTGTGCAATTTTGATATTAAACAGTCTATAATCACAATTTTTAGCATATAGTGCATTTACTCCTGCAAAGAGAGTAATACTTAATGCTAATAGTAATCTTTTTGTTTTATTTAATTGTAATTTTTTCATTTTTCTTCCTTATGGTTAATCTTTTTTTATGTGCAGAGTTTTTTAGCCAAACAACCCCATCTTTAATAGATACTATTTTATAATCATCTATTTTGTCATCTAATTTATACCACTTGCCACTAATTTTGGCTCTTTTGTTCATTATTGCTTGTAAATCATAACTAGTGATAATGACATGCTCTTTAGTTGGTTCACTAGATTCAGGCTCTGCAATTACCTCTTCTTCCTTCACAGGCTCTTTTGGCTTTGGAGGCTTTTCAAAAGGTATAATAATGCTATCAACTTTTTTATCATGTACTCCAACTCTCTTTTCTCCAATTTTTTCAAACATAAATCTAAAATTCTCTACAGAGGCTTGTCTATTGTTTGAAAAAACCAATGTAATAAATATTGATAATATAATTAAAATTTTCATTAGTATTTCATCCCCCATACAGCAATATTAAATTGAGCACTCACAAACTCATCTGGTCTAGTGATATTTAACTCATTAACATCAACAACCAAATTACTCTCTTCTATTGCATTAATAAATTTGACCATATTTTTAGGACTTGAATTTGCTTTTATACTAATAGCTACAACTTGAGAGATTTTTTGATAAGTTGGCTCATAAAATTCATTTCCGATCTCTTTGATATCAACTGAATACTTTTTTGCCAAGTTTGATACATTATCAACAAACCCAGCCCAACTCTCATCATTAAAAAGCAAATATGATAACTCAGTTAAAGTGTTATCAACATAACTAATTTGATAAATTATATTATCTAGTTGATCTTTTTTTTGAATAACTTGCTGTTTTAACTGTTGCAACATTGCTGGTGAATTTGCAGCAATATAATTTCTTTGTTTATTTACCTTTTGCGTAGCAGACGATAGTGCATTTTTAGCTCTTTTTAACATAATATCGCTTTCGCTAAAAACAAATTGATATACCAATAACCCTATTAGTGCAAAAGTGGTTAAATAATATAAATTTGCTTTTGATGGCTGTTGTGCATTAAAAAAATCATCAATTTGCTCTAAAATATTTTTTTTATCAACATTATTAGAATTTTCCATATAACCCTACCTTTATAGCACTTATATAAGTACTTGTATTTTCATCTTTTTTAATCATTTCGGTACTGATATCATACTTTTCAAAATCAGCCAACTCTTTTAAAAGCTCAGTAATAAACTTATCTTGATCACTCTTTATGGTTACTATCATATCTTTATCAGTATTATCTATTTTTAGAACTTTTGATTTGTGTTTGTAAATTTTTTCAAAAAGTTCAGTTAAAATCTTTGCTTTCATAGGATAGTTTACTTTTTTGTTATATATCTCTTTTAAAAGCTTGGATCTAAAGTCTAAATCTTTTTTCTTTACCGCTAGTTTTGCCTCTATCTCTTTTCTCTTTTTATGCTCTTTTGCAAAAGCAGCTTTTAAATTGTTTGCCTGTATAGAGAGTTTTGCATACTCTTGATTCAATTTTTCAACTTTTTTATTTATAAAAAAACTATCAACCATTTGATATGTAGGATATGCAAGTGAAATAAGCAAACTTGCAGCAATTGTCATAATCAATTTTCCACTTGGTCTTTGATTAAAAGGGGGTGGTCTTTTAAAAATTGAAAAGTTTAAATTATCATCAGGTAACTCTCTATAATCCATAGCTGAGAGTGTTAAAAGTGTATGAATTGGATCTATCTCAATTTCATTTGTATTTTTTGAAATTTTAAACTCTAACTTTTTTGTATTAATATTTATATAACTTTGACAAAAATCTGTTATTCCTATGATATTGCCTATCTCTGATCCTATATAAATATTATCAATTTTATCTATATGGTATGCTCTTTTTGCATAATCGATTACATCTTTTACATATAAAAATAGTTCACCAAAAAGTTTAATTAGTTGTTGTTGATATAGACTATTTGCATTTTGAAGCCCTGATGTTGTAAGCATTTTAAAAAAATCGTTCTCATCAACTCTCTTTCCTACATTTTGTGAAAATGTGTCTGAGAGCATTTTTAATGAATATTTAATAGATTTTGAAAATAGATAGCTACCATTTTGGTATATAGCAATAAAAGCGTCATCTTGATGAAAATATAAAAAACAGTCTATTGATGACATATCCAATACTTTTTTATTATAAAGAGACTTTATCAAAAATGGAGCAGCAGTTATATAGTCAATATACTGTATAGTTTTAACATCTTCAAAGATACTTTCAAGTTTAGCAATATCTATTACTATAACATTAAAAATTCTATCATCACCATCATGTTTCTCATTTGATTCAAAATAGAATATCGAATACTCTAAATCATCCTCTAACCCAAGCTCATCATAAGCTTTAACCTCAATTGCATCTTTTAAATCATCATCATTCAAACCTCGACTAATATCAATAGTACTTGAAATTATATCTTTGGTTTGAATATATGAGATACAAAAACCATCTTTGCTAGATTTTTTTGTACTACTTTGAGAAAATCTATTTTTAAAAAATTCATATGACTTTAATGAATATGGATCAACGGTAATAATCTTTTTGTTACTAGTAATGCTTGTTTTTGACATAACTACTCACTTTTATCAATAAAATTTATTTCAAAGCACTCCTAAATTTTAGAAGTATCTTTATATGCTATAACCTAATTTGGATAGGATTTTTTTATCCTTACTCCAGTTAGGTTTTACCACCACAAAAAGTTTTAAAAAAACTTTTTTGTTAGCAAACTTCTCAATTAAAAATCTTGCACTTTTACCAACTCTTTTGAGAGTTTGTCCATCTTTGCCAATAATTACACCTTTTTGGCTTTTTTTTTCAACAATGATTTGTGCATAAATTTTTTCAATTTCCAATAGGCTTTGAACCTTTTCAATCACTACATCGGAAAAGTATGGAATTTCTTTAGAGATATTTTCAAATATTGATTCTCTAATCAATTCTTTATAGATATCTTTAATATTTTCAGTTGTAATAATTTCAGGATCATAAAAGTAAGGATTATGGGGAATATATTTTATGAGGGTATCTAAAAGATAGTTCTGGTGAGCTTTTTTAGTAGAGACTGGAATAAGAGTCAAAAAGTTTTTATCAAATTTTGAAAATTCATCAATTTTTTCTAAAACTTTTTTATTACTAACACAATCTATTTTAGTAAGTAAGAGAATATGGGGGGTATTTTTTTTATTTAACTTTAAAAACTCCTTATAATATTTTGTACTATCGGTAACTGGAGATAAAAACAGAATCAAATCACAATCACCAATAGCTTTTAATGCCTCTTCCATCATAAATTGATTTAAAACTCTTTTACTATCATGTAGTCCTGGAGTATCAATAAAAATTAGTTGAGCATTATCATGCATCACAATTACATTTGCTCTTTTTCTGGTTGCATTTACTTTTGAAGAGACCATTAAAACTCTCTCTTTAACCAACCAGTTTAAAAGAGAGCTTTTACCTGCATTTGGTCTGCCAACAGTGGCAATAAATCCAGCTTTTGTATCAGTTTTTATAATATATACCTACTACTATCTTCATCGATAACGATATCATCAAGCTTATCATGTACCAACTCTTTTGTTACCACGATCTTTTCGCCACTATATTCATCTGCACTAAAGCTTATATCTTCTAAGACTCTTTCAACAACAGTATGAAGTCTTCTTGCTCCTATATCTTCTGTTTTTTCATTTATCATTTGAGATATTTTAGCAAGTGCCTTTATAGCATCATCATCAAATTCAAGATCAACCCCTTCAGTCTTTAAAAGAGCTTGATACTGTTTTAAAAGTGAGTTTTTAGGTTGAGTTAATATCTTATAAAGTGCCTCTTCATCAAGTGAATTAAGTTCAACCCTTAGAGGGAATCTTCCTTGAAGCTCAGGTATAAGATCGCTTGGTTTACTAAGATGAAATGCACCAGCAGCTATAAATAGAATATGATTTGTCTTTACAACCCCATATTTTGTATTTACATCACTACCTTCAACTATTGGCAAAAGATCTCTTTGAACACCCTCTTTTGATGGATCTTGGCGACTTGATGAATTTTGGCTAACTGCAATTTTATCTATCTCATCTATAAAAATAATACCACCATTTTGAACTCTCTCTAATGCTTCAGTTTTAACAGCTTCAAAATCGAGTAACTTTTCACTAGCTTCACTCTTTAGTATCTCTTTAGCATCTTTAACACTAACCTCTTTTTTAATCTTTTCAGATTTTGAGCCTAAAATTTTTATGAATGACTCTTGTACTTTAATAATTTCAGGAGGAAGTGTTGCATCATTAATCTCTCCAAAACTTTTTGGAAGTTCAATCTCAATTTTGAGATCATCCAAAAGCCCCTCTTTTAATTTTTGATCCATTTTTTGAAAACTTTTTTCATAATCTTGCTTTTTTTGCTCACTCGCCCCTTTTGGCAAAGGTGGCAGAAGCTTTTCTATAATTTTTTTATTTACATACTCTTCAATGGAATCTCTGTTTTTTTTCTTATGTTCAGACTTTACCAAATTTATAGCAATACTCATCAAATCTCTTACCATTGATTCAACATCTCTTCCAACAAAACCGACTTCAGTATATTTACTAGCTTCAATTTTGATAAAAGGCAGACTCATCATCTTTGCCAATCTTCTAGCAATTTCAGTTTTACCAACGCCAGTTGATCCTATCATCAAAATATTTTTAGGCATAATATCTTCTTGTATTGCTGGATCTAATTGCATTCTTCTATATCTATTTCTTAAAGCTATAGAGATCGCTTTTTTTGCCTCGTACTGTCCTATTATATAATCGTCTAAATATGATACTATCTCTTTTGGTTTTAAATTCATTTAACTTCATCCTCTTTTTTTAAAGTATAAATTTTTATATTTTCACTTGTATATATACAAAGCTCTGCTGCAATTTTTAAGCTTTGTTTAACCAACTCCTCTTCATCTAAATTGGCAAATCTATCAAGTGCTCTTGCTGCTGAAATAGCAAAATTACCACCACTTCCAATTGCTGCAATTTTTCCATCTTCTGGCTCAACAACATCACCATTTCCACTAAGAATAAATATATGATCATTATTTAAAACTATCATCATAGCTTCAAGTTGTCTCATATACTTATCTTTTCTCCACTCTTTAGAAAATTCCACAACAGATTTATAAAGATCACCCTTTTTTCTCTCAAGTATTCCTTCAAACATATCAAATAGATTAAAAGCGTCTGCCGTACTTCCAGCAAAACCTGCTAAAACTTTATTATTGTGTAATCTTCTTATTTTTGTAGCATTACTCTTTAAAATAGAGTTTCCAAAAGTCACCTGACCATCTCCGCCAATTACCGCTTTATTTTTACCCTTACAAGCCAATATAGTTGTTGCTTTAAACATAATAAATTTTACTCTCCTACTATTTCGACATTTAATTTTGCATAAATTCCATGACCCAGTTTTATAGATACATCATACTCTCCTGTAGCTTTTATGACACTTTTTAATTCAATCGATTTTTTATCTATATCGATATCATGTAAAGAGTTAAGAGTTGAAGCAATTTCATCTTTTGTAACTGCTCCATATAATGAACCATTTGCTCCAAGCTTTTTCTTTATAGTAAGTTTTAAATTCTCAATCTCTTTTTTAATAGTGTTTAATTTATCAATTTCATCTTGTTTCTGTTTTGCAATTTTGGCTTGTTCTGCTTCCCACTCTTTTAAAACAGCCTCCGTTGCCAATTTTGCAAACCCTTTTTTTATCAAAAAGTTTTGTCCATATCCATCTTTGACCTCTTTTATCTCTCCTGCTTTTCCTAAGTTTTTTACATCTTTAACCAATAAAACTCTCATTTTTACCTCACTTAATTTTTTTCTATTATATCAATTTTCTCTTCAATCTCTAAAAATCTCTCTATTAACTCTTCAAGTTCACTCTCACTCTCACTTAACTCTTGAGCTATCTTTGAGATACCTTTTTGGTTATAACAGTTTGGATCTTGTAAACACTCATTTAACTCTTTTATCTTTTTTTCTAAAGTTTCAATTTTTATAGGAAGCTCTTTATACTCAATTTTCTCTTTATAACTAAGTTTTAAATCTCTATTTTGTACTTTTTTAAATTTTGGCTCATCTTTTTTCTCTTTGGTAAAATTGTCTAATTCATTTAGTTCTCTTTCGATCTCTAAATACTCACTATAACTT
>JALWLB010000048.1 GCA_027081145.1 Campylobacterales bacterium | reverse complement strand
GCATTGACTCTAATTTTTCTACTACCCAAATCAACTGCTAGATATCTAACACTTGATTCAAGTGCTGCTTTTGCAACACCCATAACATTATAGTGAGGTACATATCTCAAACCTCCAAGATAACTAAGAGTTAAGATAGAGCTATTGTCATTTAATACTGGTAAAAGAGTACGAGTAAGCGATACAAGCGAATATACTGAAGTATCCATAGCAATAGAGAAATCTTCTTTGATCGTATCTATAAAACTTCCCTCCAGTGCTCTTCGTGGAGCAAACGCCACTGAATGAACTATAAAATCGATCTTACCAAAATCTTTTTCTATACTTTGTGCCAATGCTTGTAATTCATCCTCTTTTGTGATATCCAAAGGATAGATCGCATCACTTCCAAAATCTTTAGCAATTGGTCTGACTCTTTTTTCTAACTGTTCATTTAAGTATGTAAATGCGAGTTTTGCTCCTTGAGCTATACAAGCTTTGGCTATACCATAAGCTATGGATTTATTATTGGCAATTCCTACTATTAAACCTTTTTTACCTTTCATTAGCATTTAATTCTCCTCAAAGTTGGGTTTAGAGTGTTTTTGAAATGCTTATCATATCACAAAAACTTTTTATTTCCCAACTGGCAGTTCCAACAAGCACTCCATTACAATTTCTTATAGTTAGTATCTCTTTTATATTTGCTACTTTTACACTCCCCCCATACAATAGAGGTGCTTTTATTCTATCTCTTAAAAGGTTTAAAGTCTCATCTATTTGAGTAACCGTAGCTGTAAGTCCAGTACCTATCGCCCAGACTGGCTCATATGCTACTATCAATCTATCATAATTTATATCTATATTATCAAACTGCTTCCAAAGATACTCCATAACCGCTTCAATGCCCTGCTCTCTTATCTCTTTTGGTTCACCTATGCAGTAGATTATCTCAAAACCGTTTTTGCTAAAAAATTTAAACTTTTTAGAGATCAACTCTTGAGTTTCACCTAAAATATGTCGTCTTTCGCTATGTCCTATCAAAATAGTTTTAATACCAAACTCATTTAATTGCTCTAATCCAATTTCACCAGTAAATGAGCCTTTTTCTACATGATAAGCATTTTGTGCACCTAGTTTGATATCTGTATCAAAATTATCATACGCTGTATTTGGAGGAAAGATCACAACTGTATCATCAATATCATGTAGTCTTAAAAAATAGTCTAACTCTTTTATAAACTCTTTTGTGCTTTTTCTTGTATGGTTTGTTTTGAAATTGGCTGCTATGATCATATTTTACTCCTGCAAAGCTTCAATACCCGGTAATTTTTTACCCTCAAGAAGCTCTAAACTAGCTCCACCACCAGTTGATATAAAGGTCATCTCATCTACATCCCCTGCTCTCATGGCAACATCAGCGGTATCACCTCCACCAACAATAGTTGTTGCATGGGATTCTGCGATGTGATGACTCATCATAACGCTTCCTTTTGAAAATTTATCTATCTCATAAACTCCCATTGGTCCATTCCATAAAATTGTTTGAGCATCATTTATTGCTTCTCTAAAAAGTCTTGTAGTAGCAGGACCAACATCAAGCCCCATCCAATCTTTTGGAATCTCTTGAATTGGTAAAAACTTTACAGGTGCATACTCGCTCATTTGCGGAGCTACCACCAGATCAACTGGTAAATAAAATTTCACTCCAAGCCCTTTGGCTCTATAGATAATTCTCTTTGCATCTTCCATCAAGTGATCTTCTACCAAAGAGTTTCCTATCTCATAACCTTGAGCTTTTAAAAAAGTAAATGCCATTCCACCACCAATTATAAGCTTATCAACCTTTTCTACTAGATTTAACATAGCTTGAAGTTTACCTGAGACTTTACTACCTCCGACTACTGCTACAAATGGTCTAGTTGGTTTTTGGATAATTTTATGGAAAAAGTTGATCTCTTTTGTGAGTAAAAATCCAGCAGCTTTGTGTTTTTTATCAAAGAGTTTAGGAAGTGCATATATAGAAGCGTGTTTTCTATGACATGCTCCAAAAGCATCATTGATATATATATCTGCAAAAGATGCTAGTTTTTTTGCAAACTCTTCATCATTTTTTGTTTCACCCTCATTAAATCTCAAATTTTCTAGCAAAAGTATTTCACCCTGTTTTAAAGCAGCCACTTTTTTTGTAGCATCCTCTTTGATAACATCATTTGCTGTAAAGATATCTTGTTTTAAAAGTGAGTGCAATCTTTTGGCTATAGGCTTCATTGAGTATTTTTCTTCAAAAACACCTGGAGTTGGTCTTTCAAAATGGCTTCCTAATATCACTTTACAATCATGATCTATACAGTATCTTATGGTATTTAGAGATGATCTTATTCTCCTATCGTCTGTTATATTTCCAAACTCATCTTTTGGGACATTAAAATCACATCTAATAAAAACAGTTTTACCATTTATGTCTATATCCTTTATAGATAATAGTTTCATCAATTACTCCCACTTATATATTTTGCCATATCTATAAGCCTACATGAATAGCCCCATTCATTATCATACCATGCCATAATTTTCACAAAATTATCATCAATTACTTGAGTCAAATCGGCAGCTACAATACTACTAATCTCACACCCTACAAAATCTTGAGAGACTCTTTTATCATAATCTAGTGCTAAAATTCCTTTTAATTCACTACTAGATAGCTTTTCAAAAAGAGCATTTACTTGATCTTTTGAGGTAGGCTTTTTTACTATAACATTTAGATCAATCATAGATACATTTGGAGTTGGTACTCTTATTGATTGACCGTTTAGTTTTCCTTTTAGGTGAGGTAGTACCAATCCTATAGCTTTTGCGGCTCCTGTAGTAGTTGGTATCATATTTATAGCGGCTGCACGAGCACGACGAGGATCTTTTTTGTGTTTGACATCTAAGATATTTTGATCATTTGTATAAGAGTGGATAGTAGTCATCAAACCTCTTTCTACACCAAATGCATCATCTAAAGCCTTTACGATTGGAGCTAGTGCATTTGTGGTGCAACTTGCATTTGAGATGATACTCTCTCCTTGATAAGTTTGTTCATTTACACCCATGACAAAAGTTGGAGTATCATCTTTTGCTGGAGCTGAAAAGATTACCTTTTTGATACCATTGTCTATATAAACTTGTGATTTTTCTTGTGTATAAAAAGCTCCTGTACACTCTAAAAGCACCTCTGCACCATATTTTGCAAAATCTAAATTTTTAGGATTACGATCATTTAAAAACTTTACTTTGGAGTCTCCTATTTGGATATAGTTATCTTCTAAAATCTCAACATCTTTATCGAATGTTCCATGAACACTATCATATTTTAAGAGATATTTTGTCATTTGTATATCAGTAGTATCATTTACCACAACCAAATCCATATCATCACGATCAGCTAAAATTCTAGCAACACATCTACCAATTCTACCAAAACCAGTTATTGCAACTTTTAATGCCATTGCATCCCTTTATCAAAGTTAATATATAATTTTAAAGTTTATAATATCTTATGGAAGGTTTATTTTTTATTAAATGAGAGTAGCAATTTTTGGAGGATCGTTTGATCCACCCCATATCGCACATGAAAATATCATCAAAAAAGCTTTAAAAGAGCTTAATATAAAGATGCTTTTTGTTGTACCTACTTTTTTAAATCCTTTTAAGAATAACTCTTTTGCACCAGCTACTCAAAGATACAAATGGGTAAAAAAGTTACTACAAAGGTACAAAAAAGCACAAATTATCAATTTTGAGCTAAAACAAAAGAGACCAACTCCTACAATAGAGACTATAAAATATATAAAAAATAGATATCATGTAAAAAAGATTTATCTAATCATAGGTGCTGATAATCTAAAAAGTTTGCATAAATGGCAAGATTATCAAAAGTTAAAAAAGATGGTTGAGTTTGTAATAATCACAAGAGATAACATAAAAGTACCAAAACACTTGAAAAAAATTGTTATAAATGATAATATCAGCTCCACAAACTTAAGAGATAATCTCAAATACAGATATCTGCCAAAAACTATTGCAAATGAGGTAATGAACTTTTATGGATCAAAGAATTGAAAATATAGTCAAACTATTGGATGAGAAAAAAGCGGAAAATATCCAAGTAATCGATATGAAAAACAAAGAGTACTTTGTAGATACTGTAATAATCGCTACAACGATGGGATCTAAACATGGATTTGCTTTGCTTGATTATCTAAAAGCTAAACTAAAAGAGACTAAAGAGAGCTTTTTAAACATAGAGCAAAGCGATGAGTGGATAGTAATGGATTTGGGTGATATGCTAATACACCTCATGTCGGCTGAGTATAGAACAAGATACAATTTAGAGGAGTTTTTGAGTCAAAGGGAGGTTGAGGGGTAGGAGAGTTTAAAATTATTTAATTTTAGATTTTAGAGTTTTAGAATCGATAAACCCATTTTGTTTTACTTCATATGCACCAAAACCGTACTTCATGGGAGTATTTTTACCAGATTGATACCATGCATCTTTAAACTTGATCCATCTATTTGTATCGATTGTATATACCCATAAAGTTATATCATCTTTTAAATCTTTATCTTTTGACCATTTTAACATACATCCTAAATCATCAAAAAACCAACTTTTACCATTTTTGGATATTGCTTGAGTTGCGTATTTTACATCTGTAATCATCATTTTGCAATATACATCTTGAAAACTATTAGGTTTTATTTTAACTGTTGGTTTCATGATAAAAGCCTCTTCAGTTATTACCGGTCTATTTTTTATCTCAAAAAGTTTAAAAATCCCTACTATAAAAGCCACCACAGCAAAAAATATAGCAATCTGCAATAATATTCTCAAAACTAAACTCCAATAAATTAATTTTATGATCTTTAAAAATTATAGCAAAATTGACTTTGAGTTAGTGGAGGTTAATTTAATCCAAATTATACAATAGAAAAAAATAAATGAGCAGTAAGTATCATAAGTTGCCACCTTGAAATATAATTAAAAACTAAGGAAAATAGTAGCTCATATATTTACTTTTAATTAGAAACATTTCAATTTGAAATAAAACTTGCTTTTTATCATGTAGTATGCTAAAATGTTGAATAAAAATGTTCTGAGGTATAAAATGACTGATCAAGAGTTGAGAGATTTAGTGGCTAGTTTAGCAGTAGAGTCAAAAAAGACAGATGAGATGTTGAGAAAATCAAGTGAAGAGTTTGATAAAAGAATGAAAAAATTTGAACAAGAGAGAAAACAATCAAGTGAAGATTTTGATAAACAGCTTAAAAAATCAAGAGAAGAGTTTGATAAACGGCTGGAAAAATCAAGAGAAGAGTTTAACAAACGAATGAGAGAGTTTGAGCAAGAGAGAAAACAATCAAGTGAAGATTTTGATAAACGAATGAGAGAGCTTAATACATGGCTTGAACAATCAAGCAAAGATTTTAACAAACGAATGAGAGAGTTTGAGCAAGAGAGAAAACAATCAAGCAAAGAGTTTGACAAGAGAATAAAAAAGCTAGAACAAACAGTAGGCGGTATAGGAAATAATCAAGGAGATGTAGCAGAAGAGTATTTTATAAACTCACTAAAAAACAAATTAACTATAGGTGATATGAAGTTTGATTATATATTTCCAAATTATGAAGTTGAAGGAAAAAAGATCAAAGATGAGTTTGATATCGTACTTACCAATGACGATACAGTAGCAATTGTAGAGGTAAAATATAAAGTTCACCCAAATGATTTAGAAAAGTTACCAAAAAAGATAGAAAACTTTAAAAAACTCTCTCAGTATCCAAAACATAAAATCTATGCAGGTATAGCAGGATTTAAGATACCAAAAAATGTCATAGATCAAGCACTATCTCTTGGATACTTCGTACTTCAAAGAAAAGGTGATGTTATAG
>JALWLB010000047.1 GCA_027081145.1 Campylobacterales bacterium | reverse complement strand
TCATATTTTGGAGATTGTAAAAAAGATAATAAGCCAGTCTATTTTTCAGGTGATGGTGCTATGATGGATGAAGATGGATATATCTTTGTTACTGGTAGAATGGATGATGTTATAAATGTATCAGGTCATAGGATGGGGACAGCTGAGATAGAAGCAGTTTTAGACAAACATCCAAATATCCCAGAATCTGCCGTGGTTGGAAAACCACATGATATTAAAGGTGAGAGTATTTTTGCATATGTAGTGTTAAAAGATGAATCACAAGATAAGGATGAACTATTAAAAGAGGTAAATGAACTTTTGGTTAAAGATATAGGTCCTATTGCAAAATGTGATGATTTGGTGATTGTACCTGGACTTCCAAAAACAAGAAGTGGAAAAATTATGAGAAGAATTTTAAGAAGCTTAGCAAAAAATGAAGAGATTACACAAGATATATCAACACTTGAAGACTCTACAATTGTTGCTAAAATAAAAGATAATTTAAACTAAGGAGAAAGAGATTATATGATAAAGTATTTGGTTGTTTTTATGATAGGTATAAGCTGTTTATTTGCTAGTGATGATAGTATCAAAATGCAAGTTTTAACCTCTGCAAAAGAAAAAGCTAGACGAGGTGACAATCATGCTCAATTTGGTTTAGCTAAACTCTATTATCAAGGAATCATTACTGAAAAAAATTATAAAAAAGCCTTTTATTGGTTTTTAAAATCTGCCAAACAGGGTAATTTTGAAGCAGCTTACTATCTTGGAAATATGTATGCTAAAGCTCAAGGGGTTGAAAAAGATTTAAAAAAATCTTTTGAATGGTTTGAAAAAGGGGCTAAAAAGGGTGATTCTAACTCTCAATTAATGTTAGCAGAATATTATCTAAAAGGTATAGGAGTTTCTAAAGATAAATCAAAAGCATTCCAGTGGTATAAAATGGTTGCAGATGAGGGTTATCCAAAAGCACAATTTATAGTTGGTAAAATGTATATAAAAGGAGTTGGGGTTCAAAAAGATATAGAAATGGGAAAGTTTTATCTTGAAGAATCTGCCAAACAGAGTGATCCAAATGCACAATTTTTACTTGCAAAAATGTATATTGAGGGTATTGATAGTGCAAAAGATATGCAAAAAGCAAAATTTTTAATGCAACAAGCATATCTAAATGGTAAAAAAGAGGCAAAAAAATATTTAGATCAATATCATTGGGAAACTATTCATCAACAAGAAAGACTTCCGGAGGAGTAAATGGAGTATTTTAATTGGATATTAGCACTTCATATTGCAAGTTTTATTAGCTGGATGGCAATGCTATTTTATCTTCCTAGACTCTTTATATATCATCAAGAGCATAAAGATAATAAAGAGTTTGTAAAAGTTGTAAAAATTCAAGAGCTTAAGTTATATAAGATTATAGGTGTACCGGCTTTTTGGGCAACACTTTTGAGTGGTATTGGTATGATTTTATTAAAACCAGAACTTTTTAGCTCAGGAGGGTGGTTACATGCTAAGTTGTTTTTTGTATCTCTTTTAATTGCTTATCATTTTAGCTTGAACTATTTTAGAAAAAAATTGGCGGATGATAAGTGTACAAAGAGTGGTAAATTTTTTAGAGTTTATAATGAAATACCAACTTTGCTCATGATTGGAATAATAATTATGGTAATAATTAAACCTTTTTAGAAAAAAAGTGTAATTTTTATTGACATGATTGAAAATTTTTAGTATAATCACCGCTCATTAAAAGTGTGCTGGTGTAGCTCAGTTGGTAGAGCACCTGATTTGTAATCAGGCGGTCGGTGGTTCGAGTCCTCTCACCAGCTCCATTTTTAATGTGATATACAGTGTTTAACCAGATATAATAATTACATGAATGATGGTTGATAGGTGAGATACTCAAGCGGCCAACGAGGGCAGACTGTAAATCTGCTGGTTTTTACCTTCGGAGGTTCGAATCCTCCTCTCACCACCATTATGCGGGAGTAGCTCAGTTGGCTAGAGCTCCTGCCTTCCAAGCAGGTTGTCGCCGGTTCGAGTCCGGTCTCCCGCTCCATTATATTATAAAACTGGGAGCTGTTTTGTAATTTTTGATGATTTTTATCTTTTTACAATACTGCTTTTTTAGTTTTAAATATCATGTATATTATTTATATTGTAGTTATTGAGCGTGAGCGTTTTTGCTCATATAGCTCAGAGGTAGAGCACTTCCTTGGTAAGGAAGAGGTCGAGGGTTCAAGTCCCTCTATGAGCTCCAGTTTGATTTAAAAAAAGTTTTGGCCAAAGCTTTTTAACAGAATAAGTTAGTTAAAGTATTTAAAATTTTCAGAGGAGAGAAAAATGGCAAAAGAGAAGTTTGAGAGAAATAAGCCGCATGTTAATATCGGTACAATTGGTCATGTTGATCATGGTAAAACAACACTAACTGCTGCAATTTCAGCGGTATTGGCAACAAAAGGTCTTGCAGAGCTTAAAGATTATGATAATATCGATAATGCTCCAGAAGAGAAAGAAAGAGGTATTACAATAGCTACTTCTCATATTGAGTATGAGACAGACAATAGACACTATGCCCATGTGGATTGCCCAGGACACGCAGATTATGTTAAAAATATGATTACTGGTGCTGCTCAGATGGATGGTGCGATTTTAGTTGTTAGTGCGGCTGATGGTCCTATGCCACAAACTAGAGAGCATATTTTATTGTCTCGTCAAGTTGGGGTTCCTTATATCGTTGTATTTTTAAATAAACAAGATATGGTTGATGATGAAGAGCTTTTAGAACTAGTTGAAATGGAAGTTAGAGAACTTTTGAGTGATTATGATTTTCCAGGTGATGATACACCAATAATTGCTGGTTCAGCACTTAAAGCACTTGAAGAAGCAAAAAGTGGTAATATTGGCGAGTGGGGAGAGAAAATTTTGGCTCTTATGGATGCGGTTGATAACTATATTCCAACTCCAAAAAGGGAAACAGATAAAGACTTTTTAATGCCAGTAGAAGATGTTTTTTCAATTTCAGGTAGAGGTACAGTTGTAACTGGAAGAATTGAAAGAGGTGTGATCAAAGTTGGTGAAGAGGTTGAGATAGTAGGTATTAGAGATACACAAAAGACTACAGTAACTGGTGTTGAAATGTTTAGAAAAGAGATGGAGCAAGGTGAAGCTGGTGATAACTGTGGTATTTTACTAAGAGGTACTAAAAAAGAGGATGTTGAAAGAGGAATGGTTCTTTGTAAGCCAGGTACTATTACTCCTCATACAAAATTTGAAGCAGAAATTTATGTTTTATCAAAAGAAGAGGGTGGAAGACACACTCCATTTTTTAATAATTATAGACCACAATTTTATGTTAGAACAACGGATGTTACAGGATCAATTACACTTCCTGAAGGAACTGAGATGGTAATGCCTGGAGATAATGTAAAAATTACGGTTGAACTGATTGCTCCAATTGCGATGGAAAAAGGTACTAAGTTTGCTATTCGTGAAGGTGGTAGAACTGTTGGTGCTGGTGTAGTTTCTGAAATTATAGCATAATATCTATATCTAGGATTTTTAATCCTAGATAATTCAATTTAAAGGTTATTTATGAGAGTTAAAGTTGGTTTAAAATGTGAAGAGTGTGGTGAAATGAACTATACCACTACAAAGAACTCTAGAACTCAGAGTGAAAAGTTAGAGTTTAGAAAACATTGTAAAAGAGATAAAAAACATACAATTCATAAAGAGATAAAGTTAAAGTCATAGATTTTATTAGTCTAAAACTATGATCTGTAGGGCAATAGCTCCAATTGGTAGAGCGTCGGATTCCAAATCCGATTGTTGGGGGTTCGAGTCCCTCTTGCCCTGCCATAATTTAAGGAAAAAAGATGCAAAAAGTGATAGATTATTTTAGAAACTCAAAGTTAGAGATTGCTAAAGTTATATTTCCAACGAAAGAGCAAATTAGAAATGCATTTATTTCTGTATTTATTGTTGTAACTGTAATTGCACTCTTTTTAGCATTGGTTGATTTGATAATGTCATTTACATTATCATCAATTTTATAAGGGTTCAAAGATGATGCACAAGTGGTATGCTATTCAAACACATGGTGGTAGTGAACAAAGTGTAAAAAGAGCAATTGAAAATATTTTTAATCAGCTTGGTGTTAGTGAAAAACTAAAAGAGATTATTGTTCCAACTGAAGATGTTATAGAGGTTAAAAAAGGCGAAAAAAAGATTACCGAAAGATGTCTCTATCCAGGCTATGTGTTTGCTCATCTGGAGTTAGATACTGAAATATGGCATAAAATACAATCATTGCCAAAAGTGGGAAGGTTTATTGGTGAATCAAAAAAACCAACTCCTCTTAGCGAGAAAGATATAAATTTAATTTTGGAAAAAGCTCAGAAAAAAGAGGCTCCAAAGCCAAAAATATCGTTTGAAGTAGGAGAGAGTGTTCGTATAACAGAAGGTCCTTTTGCTAACTTTACAGGTGTTGTTGAAGAGTATGATATGACTCATGGAAAACTTAAACTAAATGTTTCGATATTTGGTAGAAGTACACCAGTTGAGATTTTATACTCGCAAGTTGAAAAAGTAATATAAATTAATTGAGGAAAGAAAATGGCAAAAAAAGTTACTGGTCAAATTAAATTGCAAATTCCAGCTGGAGCAGCAAATCCATCACCTCCAGTAGGTCCTGCTCTTGGTCAGCAAGGTGTAAACATAATGGAGTTTTGTAAAGCATTTAATGAAAAAACAAAACAGATGGCAGGGTTTAATATACCAGTTGTTATAACTGTATATGCAGATAGAAGCTTTACTTTTGTAACAAAACAGCCTCCAGCATCTGATTTGATTAAAAAAGCAGCTGGTATCCAAAAAGGAACTGATAATCCACTAAAGAATAAAGTTGGTAAATTAACAAGAGATCAACTTATGGAAATAGTTGAAAAGAAGATTCAAGATTTAAATACTGATGATAAAGAGCAAGCAGCTAAAATTATAGCTGGTAGTGCTAGAAGTATGGGTGTAGAGATTGTAGATTAATATTAAAGCCCAATACCGTCTGGGTTAAAAGATGGAAGCAAAAAAGTGCGGAGAAAAATATGGCAAAAAAATTATCAAAAAGATTTCAAGAGTTATTAAAAAAAGTTGATACTAAAAAAATTTATAGTAGTGAAGAGGCATTAAAGAGTATCAAAAAGTTGGCATCTGCCAAATTTGATGAAACTGTTGAAGTTTCATTAAAACTAAATGTTGATCCAAGACATGCGGATCAAATGATTAGAGGCTCAGTAGTCCTTCCTGCTGGAACTGGTAAAAGTGTTAAGGTTGCTGTTATTGCTAAAGATGCAAAAGTTGATGAAGCTAAAAAAGCTGGTGCTGATATAGCTGGAGGAGTTGAAATTATTGAAGATATTCAAGCTGGTAAAATTGATTTTGATGTTTTAATAGCAACTCCTGATATGATGGGACAAGTTGGAAAAGTTGGAAGAATTCTTGGACCAAAAGGGCTTATGCCAAACCCAAAAACAGGAACTGTAACTATGGATGTTGCAAAAGCTGTTGAAAACTCAAAAGGTGGTCAAGTTAACTTTAGAGTTGATAAGCATGGAAATATTCATGCAGGTATTGGTAAAGTGAGTTTTAGTGAAGATCAAATAAAAGATAATTTTGTAACTTTTATTAAAGCTATAAACAAACATAAACCAGCTTCAGCAAAAGGAAAGTATATAAAAAATGCAACATTGTCATTGACAATGAGTCCAGCATTAAGTTTGGATACACAAGAATTAATTGATATGAAATAAAAATTTATCTTACGATTTAAGATAATAGGGGCGAAAGCTTAATATTGACTTTTTTTAAAGTCGTGACCTTTTTGGGTTACCCTATTTGATATAATCGGAAAGGAGAAAAAAGTGACAAAAAGCGAAAAGATCGAGTTTGTTCAAAACTTGACAAGTGAGTTTGAGAGTGCAAACGGTATTGTAGTTTGTGACTACAAGGGTTTAAGTGTACCTCAAATTGAGCAGTTAAGAAATAGTGCTAGAGAGTCTAACTTAAAAGTTAAAGTTGTTAGAAACACTTTAGCCAATATTGCTCTTAAAAATGCTGGTATTCAAGATTTAAATCTAGAAAATACCAACTTGCTTGTTTGGGGAGAAGATATCGTAGCTTTAGCTAAAACAACAACTGCTTATGCAAAAGAGGCTACTAATAAGTTTGTTATTAAAGGTGGTTATTTTGAAAATGAAGTTGTTGATGTTTCTAAAGTTGAAGCTTATTCTAAACTCGCTTCTAAAGAAGAGTTTATTGGTATGCTACTCTCTGTTTGGACAGCTCCAGCAAGAAATATGGCTTATGTGTTGAATGCGGTTCCAAGTGGTTTTGTGACTGTCTTGGAAAACATAAAAGAAAAAAAAGAGTCGGCATAATATAATTTATGCCCTAAAAAATAAAAATTATAAAAAAAGGAAGAAAAATGGCAATTACAAAAGAAGATGTTATAGAATTTATATCTAATATGTCTGTATTAGAACTTTCAGAGCTAGTTAAAGAGTTTGAAGAGAAGTTTGGTGTATCTGCTCAACCTACTGTTGTTGCAGGTGGTGCTGTTGCAGCTGGTGGTGGTGATGCAGGTGGTGCAGCTGAAGAGAAAACAGAGTTTGATGTTATATTAAAGTCTGCTGGAGATAAAAAGATCAATGCTATTAAAGCTGTTCGTGCTCTTACAGGTCTTGGGCTTAAAGAGGCTAAAGAGGCAGTTGAAAGTGCACCTACCACTATTAAAGAGGGTGTTTCAAAAGAGGATGCTGAAGAGGCGAAAAAACAGCTCGAAGAAGCTGGAGCTGTTGCTGAAATTAAGTAGTTTTTATGAAAAAAGAGATTCATTTCTCTTTTTTCATATTTAGATATGGAAATTGTTAAATCCAATATGTTTTATACTATTAAGCTTTATGTAAAATATATTGGATAAAATAAAGATTCCCTTCCTTTGCCAACAGCAAATTAAAAAACTTCACAAGGTAGGCTTATGTTAAATAGTTTAAATTCAGGAAATAGACTTAGAGCGGATTTTGCAAAAAACAAAAAGCAAATAACAGTTCCAAATCTACTACAATTACAACAAAAGAGTTATGAACACTTTTTAAATGTACAAGATGAAAAACATGATAGTGGAATTGAAAAGGTATTTAAATCAATTTTTCCAATACATGATCCTCAAAATAGATTAACGCTAGAGTATGTTGAGAGTGAAATAGGAAAACCAAAATATACGATTCGAGAGTGTATGGAGAGAGGTTTAACCTATTCTGTTCATCTTAAAATGAAAATTCGCCTTATTCTTTGGGATAGAAATGAAAAAACTGGTGAAAAAATTGGCACAAAAGATATAAAAGAGCAATTTTTATATATTAGAGATATTCCTTTGATGACTGATAGAACATCTTTTATTATAAATGGTGTTGAAAGAGTTGTTGTAAATCAGCTCCATAGAAGTCCGGGAGTTATATTTAAAGAGACAGAAAATACGACTATTTCAAACAAACCACTATATACTGCTCAAATTATTCCTGATCGTGGTTCGTGGCTCTATTTTGAATATGATGCAAAAGATATTTTATATGTAAGAATTAACAAAAGAAGAAAAGTACCAGTAACAATTCTTTTTAGAGCACTTGGATATAGTAAGCAAGATATTTTAAAACTATTTTATCCAATAATAAAAATTAAGATACAAAATAATAAATTTCTTGTTAAGTTTGATAAAGAGATTTTTGTTGGTAAAGTCGATTTTGATATCAAAGATGAAGAGGGCAATTTATTAATTGCTGCTGGTAAAAGATTGACAGAGAAAAAATACAATAAAATCAAAGAGAGTGGAATAGATTGGATAGAGTATCCAGTTGATATACTTATGAATAGATTTTTAGCTTCACCTATCATTGATCAAGAAAGTGGAGAAGTTATTTTTGAAGCTTTAACTCAATTTGATGAGAATAAAATTACAAAGCTTATCGAAGCAAATATAGATGAAATAGAGATTGCAAATGATTTAGCAATGGGTGTTGATGATGCTATTATCAACTCATTTATTGCAGATAATGAAGTTTTAAAAATACTTAAACAACTTGAAGAGATAGAGGATGAAAATGATCTCTCAGCTATAAGAATCTATAAAGTTATGAGACCAGGGGAGCCTGCAACAAAAGAGGCTGCTAAAGCCTTTTTGAATGATCTATTTTTTAATCCTGAAAGATATGATCTGACAAAAGTTGGAAGAATGAAAATGAATCATAAGCTTTCAATGAATATACCAGATTATGTTACAACTTTGACAAGTGAAGATATTATTAAAACTGTTAAGTATTTGATAAGAGTTAAAAATGGTCAAGGTAGAATAGATGATAGAGATCATTTAGGAAATAGAAGAATTAGAGCTATAGGTGAACTTCTCTCAGGTGAATTGCATGCTGGACTTGTAAAGATGCAAAAATCGATCAAAGATAAATTTACAACAATAAGTGGTGGGGTTGATGAACTTATGCCACATGATTTGATTAATTCTAAAATGATTACAAATACAATCATAGAGTTTTTTACAAGTGGACAGTTATCGCAATTTATGGATCAAACAAATCCTCTTAGTGAAATTACTCACAAAAGAAGACTCTCAGCACTAGGTGAGGGTGGTCTTGTAAAAGAGAGAGCTGGTTTTGAGGTTAGAGATGTTCATCCAACTCACTATGGTAGAATTTGTCCAGTTGAAACTCCTGAAGGACAAAATATTGGTCTTATAAATACTTTAGCAACCTATTCAAAAGTTAATGATTTAGGTTTCATAGAGGCTCCTTATAGAAAAGTGAAAAATGCAAAAGTAACTAATGAAATAGTCTATTATACTGCAATTCAAGAAGAAAATTTAGTGATTGCACCAGCTTCTACAAAGCTTGATGAAGAGGGTAATATTGTAGAGGATTTGATAGAGGTTAGAGTAGATGGAGAGATTATACTAACTGAAAAAGAAAAAGTTGATCTTATTGATCTATCTTCTGGAATGGTAACTGGAGTTGCTGCTTCGTTGATTCCATTTTTAGAGCACGATGATGCAAATAGAGCTTTGATGGGCTCAAACATGCAACGACAAGCTGTACCTCTTATTTGGAGTGAGGCTCCACTTGTTGGAACTGGAGTGGAGCAAATTGTTGCAAGAGATGCTTGGGAAGCTTTAAAAGCCAAAAGAGCTGGAATTGTAGAAAAGGTTGATAGTAAAAATATTTATATATTGGGTGAAGATGAAAATGGAGCTTTTATAGATCACTACTGGCTTCATAAAAATATGAGAACAAATCAAAATACAGTTTTCATGCAAACGCCAATTGTAAAAAAAGGTCAAAAAGTTCATAAAGGTCAAGTAATTGCAGATGGTCCAAGTATGGATCAAGGAGAATTAGCAATTGGAAAAAATGTAACTGTTGCTTTTATGCCATGGAATGGCTATAACTTTGAAGATGCGATTGTTATAAGTGAAAAATTAATTATTGATGATACATTTACCTCCTTGCATATATATGAAAAAGAGATAGAGGCTAGAGAATTAAAAGATGGAACTGAAGAGATAACAAAAGACATTCCAAATGTCAAAGAGGAGTCGTTAGCATATTTAGATGAGAGTGGAATTGTAAAAGTTGGTACCTATGTTAAGCCTGGTATGATTCTAGTTGGAAAAGTTTCTCCAAAAGGAGATGTTAGACCAACTCCAGAAGAGAGACTGCTTCGAGCGATATTTGGTGAAAAAGCTGGACATGTTGTTAATAAATCGCTATATTGTCCACCATCAATGGAAGGTGTTGTTGTAGATGTTAAAATTTTTACCAAAAAAGGTTACGAAAAAGATCCAAGAGCACTAGAAGCTTACGAAAAAGAGAAAGAGACTCTTGATTTTGATCATCATGATAAACTTTTGATGATAGATAGAGAAGAGCTTTTAAAAATTCATTCGCTTTTATCGAGCAATGAACTTGAGAGTGATTGTGAAGTTAATAATATTACTTATAAAAGTGGGGAAAAAATTCCAAAAGATGAGATTGTTAAGGCAAATAGATTTGCAATCAATAATATTATTAAGTCGTTTTCAAAAGAGGTTCAAGATAAATATACAAGCTTAAAAACATATTTTAGGAATGAGAAAAAAAGACTCAGAGATGAACATGATGAAAAACTGTCAATATTAGAAAAAGATGATATTTTACCAACAGGAGTTGTAAAACTTGTAAAAGTTTATATAGCTACAAAAAGAAAGTTAAAAGTTGGCGATAAGATGGCTGGACGACATGGAAATAAAGGTATTGTATCAAATATAGTTCCAGAGATTGATATGCCATATATGAAAAATGGAGAGAGCGTTGATATAGTTTTAAATCCTTTAGGAGTGCCAAGTCGTATGAATATTGGTCAAATCCTTGAAGTGCACTTAGGTTTGGTTGGCAAAAAACTAGGTTCACAAATAGCAGATATATTTAAAGAAAAACAGGGTGAATGGCTCAAAACATTACGAGAGAAAATGGTAGCTATTGCAGATGTTGCAAAATATGCAAATGCAAAAGAGTTTATTAATAGTTTAAGTGATGAGGAACTTTTAAATTATGCAAGAGATTGGAGTAAAGGTGTGAAATTTGCAGCACCAGTTTTTGAAGGTGTCAATGAGGATGAATTTAAAAAACTCTTTGAAATGGCAAAGATAGATTTAGATGGTAAAACTCAACTTTATGATGGTAGAACTGGTGAACCTATGAAAGAGAGGGTTAATGTAGGCTGTATGTATATGTTAAAACTTCATCATTTAGTTGATGAAAAAGTTCATGCTAGAAGTACTGGACCATATTCTCTTGTAACACAACAACCAGTTGGTGGTAAAGCACTATTTGGAGGACAGCGATTTGGAGAGATGGAGGTTTGGGCACTCGAAGCTTATGGAGCTGCTTATACTCTAAAAGAGATGCTAACAATTAAATCAGATGATGTAGAGGGTAGAACACAAGCTTACAAAGCTATCACAAAAGGTGAAAATGTTCCTCAAACTGGTATTCCTGAGACATTTTTTGTACTTGCAAATGAATTAAAGTCGTTAGGACTTGATGTAGAGATTTTTGATGAGGAAGATGAGAATGAAGAAACTAGTTTCGATAGAGATTAATGAAGAGAATAGACCAAGAGATTTTGAAGCATTTCGTTTAAAACTTGCAAGTCCTGAAAGAATTGCCTCTTGGAGTTATGGTGAAGTTAAACGACCTGAAACCATAAACTATAGGACTTTAAAGCCTGAAAGGGATGGTCTTTTTTGTGCAAAAATCTTTGGTCCGATTCGTGATTATGAGTGTCTTTGTGGTAAATATAAAAAGATGCGTTATAAGGGTATTAAGTGTGAAAAGTGTGGTGTTGAAGTAACAGCCTCTAAAGTTAGAAGATCAAGAATGGGGCATATTGATCTTGTAACTCCTGTAGCACATATTTGGTATGTAAATTCATTGCCTAGTAGAATTGGTACTATGCTTGGTATCAAGATGAAAGATCTTGAGAGAGTATTATACTACGAAGCGTATATTGTAAAAGATCCTGGTGAAGCTACCTATGATCATGAAGGTACAAAGAAAGTATCAAAATATGATGTATTAAACGAAGAACAGTATCAATCACTGTTGCAAAAATTTGAGCCAACAGGTTTTGATGCACAAATGGGTGGCGAAGTTATCAAAGAGTTATTAGAAGAGTTAGATCTTATAGATATACTTGAAACTTTAAAGCAGGAGATGGAAAACACTAAGTCTGAAACCAAGAAAAAAGCGATAGTTAAAAGATTAAAGGTTATTGAAGCTTTTGTAAATAGTGGAAATAGACCAGAGTGGATGATGATGACAGTTTTACCAGTTTTACCTCCTGATCTTAGACCTCTTGTTGCTCTTGATGGTGGTAAATTTGCAGTAAGTGATGTCAATGATTTATATAGAAGAGTTATTAATAGAAATGCAAGACTAAAAAGATTGATAGATCTTGATGCACCTGAAATTATTATAAGAAATGAAAAAAGGATGCTTCAAGAAGCAGTTGATGCACTATTTGATAATGGAAGAAGAGCAAATGCAGTTAAAGGTGCAAACAAAAGACCACTAAAATCCCTTAGTGAAATTATAAAAGGAAAACAGGGTCGTTTTAGACAAAATCTTCTTGGTAAGAGGGTTGATTTTAGTGGAAGAAGTGTTATAGTTGTTGGACCAAATCTTAGAATGGATCAGTGTGGTTTACCAAAAATTATGGCATTGGAACTTTTTAAACCCCATCTTTTAGCAAAGCTTGAAGAGAAAGGTTATGCAACTACAATTAAACAAGCAAAAAGAATGATAGATGCAAAGGTTAATGAAGTTTGGGAGTGTCTATCAGAGGTGGTTGATAGCTATCCAATTTTACTCAATCGTGCACCAACACTTCATAAACTATCAATTCAAGCGTTTCATCCTGTGCTTATTGATGGAAAAGCAATTCAGCTTCACCCACTTGTCTGTTCAGCATTTAATGCTGACTTTGATGGAGATCAAATGGCTATTCATGTACCACTATCTCGTGAAGCTATGGCAGAGTGTAAAGTTTTAATGCTCTCATCAAATAATATTTTGCATCCAGCATCAGGTAAAGCTATAGCAGTTCCTACTCAAGATATGATTCTTGGACTTTACTATTTGAGTTTGGAAAAGAGTGGTAGCAAAGGAGAAAATAAACTATTTGCAACAATTAATGAAATTATGATTGCATTGGATTCTGATATTGTAGAGATTCATTCAAAAATTAGAACTCTTGATAATTCCAAAGTGATTACTACTACTGTAGGGCGTTTAATTATAAAATCAATTTTGCCAGATTTTGTTCCAGAAGAGCTTTGGAATAGAAAGATGAAGAAAAAAGATATTGGTATTTTGATTGATTATATCTATAAAGAAGCTGGTACTTTTGAGACTGCTGAATTATTAGATGAGCTTAAAAAGTTAGGGTTTAAATACTCTACTGAAGCTGGTGTGTCAATTTCAATTGATGATATCATTATGTCAGATAAAAAAGAAGAACATATAAACTCTGCTAAAAAAAGAGTAAGAGATATACAACAACAATTTAGTGGAGGGCTTTTAACTGAGCAAGAGAGATATAATAAAATTGTAGATATTTGGACTGATACAAATAATGTTTTAGCTAGTGAAATGATGAAACTTATTCAAAACGATAAAGATGGATTTAACTCTATCTACATGATGGCTGATTCAGGGGCTAGAGGAAGTGCAGCTCAAATTAGACAACTTGCTGGTATGAGGGGTCTTATGGCAAAACCGGATGGCTCTATCATCGAAACTCCAATTATTTCTAACTTTAGAGAAGGTTTAAATGTACTAGAGTATTTTATCTCTACTCACGGAGCTAGAAAAGGTCTTGCTGATACAGCTTTAAAAACGGCAAATGCTGGATATCTTACAAGAAAACTTGTTGATGTATCTCAAAATGTTAAAGTTACCGAAGATGATTGTGGTACACATGAGGGTGTAGAAATTACTGATATTGCTGTAAATGGTGAGCTTGTTGAATCTATAGATGAGAGAATTGTTGGTAGAGTATTGGCAGAAAATATTATTGATCCAATTACAAATGAGATAGTTTTTGCTGAGGGTAAATTAATTAGTGAAAAAGATGCAGCAGCTGTAAAAGAGGCTGGAATTAAATCGGCTGTCATTAGAACACCTATAACTTGTAAAGCAAATAAAGGTGTATGTGCAAAATGTTATGGAGTCAATTTAGGTAAAGGTAAATTGGTTCAAAAAGGTGAAGCAGTAGGTATTACAGCTGCTCAATCAATTGGAGAGCCTGGAACACAATTAACACTTAGAACTTTTCACATTGGAGGAACTGCTTCTGCTGAGCAACAAGATAGACAAGTTGTCGCTAAAAAAGAGGGATTTATTAGATATTATAATTTAAAAACATACGAAAAAAGTAATGGTGAAATTATAGTTGCAAATAGAAGAAATGCTGCTGTTTTATTGGTTGAACCAAAAATAAAAGCTACTTTTAGTGGTAAAATATCAATTAAACATGCTCATGAAGAGACTATTATTAGTATAAAAAATTCTAAAGAGAGTATTAAATATACTCTTAGAAAAAATGATATCGCAAAACCAAATGAGTTAGCGGGTATTAGTGGTAAAATGGAAGGTAAATTTTATATACCGTATGAAAATGGTGACAAAGTTGAAGAGAATGAGAGTATAGTTGAAGTTATAAAAGAGGGTTGGAATATACCAAATAGAATTCATTATGCAGCAAGATTGAAAGTAAAAGATGGAGAGCCAATAGTTCAAAAAATCATATCTAACGCAACTGGAGTTATAAAATATTATAAATTAACTGGTGATTTTCTTGAGAGATATAAAAATGTATCAAAAGATGAAACTATTAATGAAAAGGGTCTCTTTGCGGTTATTGCAGATTCCAAAGGAAGAGAAGCAACAAGATTTTATATTCCAAGAGAATCTATCATACAGTTTGCAGATGATAGTGAAGTTGAAATAGGATCAGTTTTGACAATACCAGCAAAAAATGAGCAAACAACTATCGCATATTGGGATCCATACTCAAATCCAGTTATTGCTGAAGCTTCTGGTGTGATTGCTTTTGAAGATATTGATCCATTAACTACAGCAACTGAACAAATTGATGAGATTACAGGTCAAACAAGACTTGTGATAAATGAGTATATTCCATCTGGATTAAAACCAACAATTATACTAGCTACCAAAGATGGAGAGTTAAAAAGATATCCATTAGAGCCTGAGACTTCAATTTTAGTACAAGATGGACAAGAGGTTGAATTAGCAGAAGAGTTGGCTAAAATTCCAAAAGCTATGGCAAAATCAAAAGATATTACTGGTGGTCTTCCAAGAGTTAGTGAGCTTTTTGAAGCTAGAAAACCAAAATCTCCTGCGGTTATAAGTGAAATAGAGGGTATTGTTAGATTTGGTAAACCATTAAGAGGAAAAGAGAGAATTATCATTGAGTCTAAAGATGGAGTAACTTCAAAAGAGTATTTAATAGACAAAAATAGACAAATTCATGTGCATGCTGGAGAGTTTGTACAAGCTGGAGAGAGATTGACCGATGGAATTATCTCTGGTTATGATATATTAAGAATTTTAGGTGAGAAAGCACTACATTACTACATGATCAGTGAAATTCAGCAAGTTTATAGATCTCAAGGTGTTGCAATTGCTGATAAGCATATAGAGATTATTATCTCTCAAATGTTAAGACAGGTTAAAATTGTTGATAGTGGAGATACCAATTTTATAGTTGGTGATCTTATAAGTAGAGTTAAACTTAAAGAAGAAAATGAGAGAATTGTAAAGATGGGAGGTGAACCAGCTATCGCTGAGCCAACACTTTTAGGGGTTACAAGAGCAGCGATAAATGCAGATAGTATTATCTCTGCTGCATCATTTCAAGAGACAACAAAAGTTTTAACTGAAGCTAGTATAGCTGGTAGATTTGATTATTTGGAAGATTTGAAAGAGAATGTCATATTAGGTAGAATGATCCCTGTTGGAACAGGTTTATATAAAGATCAAAAAGTTAAATATGCAATACAAGAAAATTAAGCGATATGAAAGAGGAAATTTAGTAAAATCGCTGACATTTTATAAAAATTATTATAAGGAAAGAATGTGCCTACTATAAATCAGTTGGTTAGAAAAGAGAGAAAAAAGGTGATCAAAAAGTCAAAATCACCTGCACTTGTTAAGTGTCCTCAAAGAAGAGGTGTTTGTACTAGAGTTTATACTACAACTCCAAAAAAGCCTAACTCAGCACTTAGAAAAGTTGCAAAAGTTAGATTAACAAGTGGTTTTGAAGTTATTAGTTATATTGGTGGTGAAGGTCATAATCTCCAAGAACACTCTATTGTTTTAGTAAGAGGAGGAAGGGTAAAAGATCTTCCAGGTGTTAAGTATCATATAGTTCGTGGTGCACTTGATACTGCCGGTGTTGCAAATAGAAAAGTTGCAAGAAGTAAATATGGTGCTAAAAGACCTAAATAGCTTTTAGCCAATCAAAAATTTATCAATGTTAATATAGCCAGGCACTTTAGGGTGTTTGAGTAAATTTAAATAAAAATTGAAGGAAGAAAATGAGAAGAAGAAGAGCTCCAGTTAGAGAAGTATTACCAGATCCGGTATATAACTCAAAATTAGTTTCCAAATTTATCAACTATCTAATGCTTGATGGCAAAAAAAGTGTAGCTACTAAGATACTTTATAATGCATTAGAGACAATTGAAAAAAAGAGTGATGAAAAAGGTATAGATGTTTTTTATAAAGCTATTGAAAATGTTAAACCACTCATGGAAGTAAAAAGTAGAAGAGTAGGTGGGGCAACCTATCAAGTACCTGTAGAGGTTAGACCAATTAGACAACAAGCGTTGGCACTTAGATGGTTGGTATCATTTGCAAGAAAAAGAAGTGAAAGAGTAATGGTAGATAGATTGGCAAATGAACTTCTTGATGCTGCTAATGAAAGAGGTGGGGCATACAAGAAAAAAGAGGATACATATAAAATGGCTGAAGCAAATAAAGCGTTTGCTCACTATAGATGGTAAATAAAAGGATAGATAATGGCAAGAAAAACCCCTATAGCAAAAGTTAGAAATATTGGAATAGCAGCTCATATAGATGCTGGTAAAACTACTACAACTGAGAGAATTTTATTTTATACAGGGATTTCTCATAAAATTGGTGAAGTACATGATGGTGCTGCAACTATGGATTGGATGGAGCAAGAAAAAGAGAGAGGTATCACAATAACAAGTGCTGCTACAACTTGTGAATGGAAAGGGCATCAAATCAATATTATAGATACACCAGGGCATGTGGATTTTACTATAGAAGTTGAAAGAAGTATGAGAGTACTTGATGGAGCAGTTGCTGTATTTTGTGCAGTTGGAGGGGTTCAGCCACAAAGTGAAACTGTCTGGAGACAAGCAAATAGATATCAAGTTCCAAGAATGGTATTTGTTAATAAAATGGATAGAATAGGAGCTGATTTTTATGAAGTTGAGAGACAAATCAAAGAGAGATTAAAGGCAAATCCAGTACCTATTCAGCTTCCTATTGGTTCTGAAGATAACTTTAAAGGTGTAGTTGATCTTGTGAGTATGAAAGCCTATGTTTGGGAAGATGAAGCTGCTATGGGCTCAAACTATGAAATAGTTGATATTCCAGCAGATTTACAAGATAAAGCAGATGAATATAGAGAAAAACTTCTTGAGGCAGTTGCTGAGAGTGATGATGAGTTGATGGAAAAATATCTTGGTGGTGAAGAGTTAAGTATAGACGAAATCAAAGCGGGAATCAAAGCTAGTTGTTTGAGTATGAGTATGATACCAATGACTTGTGGAACAGCATTTAAAAATAAAGGTGTTCAACCACTTTTGGATGCAGTGGTGGATTATCTTCCAGCCCCAACTGAAGTTGCTTCTATTCGTGGAGAGTATGAAGATGGAAGTGAAACAGTTGTAGAATCAACTGATGATGGTGAATTTGCAGCACTTGGATTTAAAATCATGACCGATCCTTTTGTTGGGCAACTTACATTTATCCGCGTTTATAGAGGTGTGTTAGAGAGTGGGTCGTATGTTTATAACACTTCAAAAGGTAAAAAAGAGAGAGTTGGAAGACTTCTTAAGATGCATGCAAATAAAAGAGAAGAGATTAAAGAGCTTTATGCAGGTGAAATTGGTGCGGTAGTTGGTCTCAAAGATACGCTAACTGGAGATACACTTGCTAGTGAAAAAGATAAAGTTATCTTAGAAAAGATGGATTTTCCAGATCCTGTTATCTCTGTGGCAGTTGAGCCTAAAACAAAAGCAGATCAAGAGAAAATGGGTGTAGCACTACAAAAACTAGCACAAGAAGATCCATCATTTAGAGTAGAGACTGATGAAGAGAGCGGTCAAACTATCATCTCTGGTATGGGTGAACTTCATCTTGAAATTTTGGTCGATCGTATGCTTAGAGAGTTCAAAGTGGATGCCGAAGTTGGACAACCTCAAGTTGCTTATAGAGAGACTATTAGAAAGAGTGTTGAACAAGAGTACAAATACGCTAAACAATCAGGTGGTCGTGGACAGTATGGTCATGTCTTTTTAAAACTTGAGCCAATGGAGCCTGGTAGTGGATATGAATTTGTTGATGCTATTAAAGGTGGTGTTGTTCCAAGAGAGTATATTCCAGCTGTTGATAAAGGTATTCAAGAGGCTATGCAAGGCGGAGTGCTTGCTGGATATCCAGTTGAGGATGTAAAAGTTACGCTTTATGATGGTAGTTATCATGATGTTGATTCATCTGAAATGGCGTTTAAATTAGCTGCTTCAATGTGTTTTAAAGCTGGTGCAAAAGCTGCTGATGCTGTTATACTTGAGCCTATCATGAAAGTAGAAGTAGAAGTTCCTGAAGATTATATGGGTGATGTTATCGGCGATCTCAACAGAAGAAGAGGTCAGATAGAGTCTATGGATGAAAGAGGTGGCAATAAAATAGTAAATGCATTTGTTCCTTTGGCCGAAATGTTTGGTTACTCAACTGATCTAAGAAGTGCAACTCAAGGAAGAGCAACTTACTCAATGGAGTTTGATCACTATCTTGAAGTTCCTAAAAATGTATCTGAAGAGATCATCAAAAAAAGAAATGGTTAAAATGTGTGATATCATGTAGAGCTTTTCTACATGATATATGCTCTGTCCCGATAGCTCAGCTGGATAGAGCATCGGATTCCTAATCCGAAGGTCTCAGGTTCGAATCCTGTTCGGGACACCAGTTTTATAAATCATGCAGGTATAATTTTGAAAGCTTTAGTGATAGGAATTTTTGTTGGAATTTACTTCCAACAAAAAGGAGATTATTAGGTGAAATTAAAAAATATAGTTCCTTGGGGTAGAAACTTTGATGAATATAGATCAATGTTCTGTTTTAGTGACAAAGACCTCAAGGGCAAGATACTAAGTTGTGGTGATGGACCAGCCTCTTTTAATGCTGAGGCAAAAGAGTTTGGTTTTGATGTAGTGTCGATAGATCCTATATATGCTTTTACTCAAGATGAGATAAAATCTAGCATTGATGAAAGCTCAGATATCATCATAAAGCAGTTAGAAAAAAATGCAGATAATTTTGTATGGAAAAATATCAAAAACCCAAATCATTTATATAAAATTCGTATAGATGCTATGAAGAGGTTTTTAAATGATTTTGAAATTGGCAAAAAAGAAGGTAGATATATAGATGTCTCTTTGCCTTATCTCTCATTTGATGATAGTGAGTTTGATTTGGCTCTTAGTTCTCATTTTTTGTTTCTTTATAGTGAGCATTTGGATGAAGAGTTTCATCTAAAATCTATTTTAGAAATGCTTAGAGTTGCCAAAGAGGTTAGGGTGTTTCCACTCATCACACTAAATGGTGATAAATCACCACATCTTAATAATATTATCGATAAACTAAATCAAAAAGGCTACATGAGTGAGGTAGTAGTATCTGATTATGAATTTCAAAAGGGTGGTTTTTTGATGTTAAAAATCACTAGATAAAGGTATGAAATAGATGAAAAAAGAGTTTGAAATAACAGATAAATCAATAATCACCAAAATGCTTCAAGATAGTGAATATGGCACACTTGCACTCTCTCACCAAGATAAACCATACTCTTTGCCGATAAATTTTGTCTATTTCCAAGATGTTATATACTTTCATGGATCAAAATCTGGTCGCAAGATCGATATAATAAAACAAAACTCTTTAGCATCATTTAGTGTTGTTGAAGCTTATTCGATTATTCCTTCTTATTTTAGTTCAAACGAAAATCTTGCTTGTCCAGCTACACAAGCTTTTAAATCTATCATCATAGATGGTAAGATAGAGTTTGTAAAAGAGTATGATGAAAAAGCAGATGCATTATCAGCTCTTATGCAAAAACTTCAGCCAGAGGGTAAGTATAAATCTCTACATGATAAGTGTTATCAAAAGATGATTAATGCAACAACTATATATAAATTAATCCTACATGATATAAAAGCAAAGTTCAAATTTGGACAACACTTAAACCAAGAGAGGTTTGATATGATAATCTCAAATTTAGAAAAAAGAGGTAGTGATATAGACTTAGCCACTATCAAAATGATGAAAGAACAAAGAGCAAATTAAGATACAATATTGGATATTTTGAAGAGCGATGACAAATATAAAAATGCCAAAATACAAAAACAAAATAATATGGATAGTTTTATCAATATCAATTTTTTTGCCAAATTTTGTTAATGCTGAGTCATCTTTGATTGTTCGACCACAAGTTGGTTATGGATATATGGACTCTTCTAGTTTATCTAACAACGGTAGTATTAATCATGTAGGGTTGAGAATATTGCTCAATACTGGAGAAAATAAAAGATATGGTTTGGAGGCAACAAGATTTCATTTAAATAATGCTAAGAGTTTTGGCTCTCTTGGGATAGTGTTAGAGCAACGACTATGGAACTGGTTCAATATGAGTATCGCAACGATTGGTTATTTTAATTATAAAATTGGTTCAAAAAACCCTGTTGGATTGATGACTAATCTAGGTTGGGAGCCAAATAGCTATAAAAACTTCAAACCATTTATAACATATAGAAATGACATCATATTTTCAGAAGATATTGATATTGTATATTCGATAAGTATTGGTGTTACATTTGTATTTTAAGTGATATGGCAAAAAACTATAAAATTTTAGCCGTAGCCAATATATTTTTTGATGACAGTGGTGAAGAAATTATTAGAGTATTCAAACATAATTATCTATAACAACAACTTGACAGAATTTTCAAATTATATTAAAATACATTGTATATATAATATTAGGGTTTTATTGTGTTTAACAACAAAACGATAAGATATAGTCTTGAAAAAAATGAGATATTAAAAGTAAACAGAAATATATCATTTGAAGATGTGATTTTAGCACTTGAGGATGGTTATCTTTTGGATGATATAGAACATCCAAATCAAGAAAAATATCCTAATCAAAATGTTTTCATTATTTTAGTTCAAGTAAAAGACTATGTATATCTTGTTCCATATGTTGAAGATGAAATATCGATATTTTTAAAAACGATAATTCCATCGAGAAAGATGAACAAAAAATACAACAAAAAGGGGTCAAAATGATAGATTTGGATGAATATGAGACCGATATACTTCAAAGTGTTGAAAATGGAGAATGGCAGAGTCGTGGAAATATTGATAATAGAATAAAAGAGTTACAATCTTACATAAAAAATCAAAAGAAAAAAGCTATCTCCATAAGAGTAGCTGAAAATGATATATATGAGCTTAAGAAAAAAGCATTAGAGAGTGGGATACCTTATCAAAATATAATTCAGATGTTAATTCATCAGTTTGCATCAAATAAAATTAAGCTAATTATTTGAGGCTAAAAGATTTTCAGAAGAAAAAGAGCAAGTCATAAAAGTACAAAATCATTCATTTATCAATTCAGTTGTTATGCAATAATTGACATTTAATCAGATATTTGATATACTTTGGATATACAAAAAGTATAAATGGAGTATATATTGTGACTGCAACAATCTCAAAATGGGGTAACTCTCAAGGTTTAAGATCTCCAAAAAAAGAATTAAAAGAGTTAAATTTATCAGTTGGAGATAAAATAAAATTTTTAATCCAAAATGATAACATTGTACTAGAATCAATAAAAAAA
>JALWLB010000046.1 GCA_027081145.1 Campylobacterales bacterium | reverse complement strand
TTTATATACTTATCTCCTTTTTGTTGGAAGTAAATTCCAACAAAAATTCCTCTCTCTAAAGCTTTGCCCTAACGGGCAAGATATGAAACCCTCAAGATTTTTGTTTTTATCTATGATTTTACTAAAAATCATGAGTGTTTCATTAGATCAATTATAACCAATCAAAAGTAAAATAAATTTATAAATATTAATTACAACAACCCAACTTCTCGTAAAATAGGAGTAATCTCTTCACTGATTTTTATAAGTTGCTCTTGCAAAAGATCCATACCTTTATCTTCGTTATACCACTCTTGTATCTTTTGTATCGCTAATGATTTATCTTTATCACTCATTTTATCAGAGTTTGAAATAGCATCTTTGATTTTTTCCAAATGTATAAGATTTTTTTTGCTCATTTTTTATATCCTCAATTATTTAGTATTATAAATTATAGCTAGATAGATAAAATATCTTTGCTACTTAAGTAACATTGTATTTGACAAAAATGGTATATAATTGCTTCAAGAATATTAAGGAGAAAATTATGGAAACAAAACTTAAAGAGATAGCTCAAAAATCTCAAGAGACTCTCAAAGAGGCAACACAAAAAGTAGAACACTTTGTAAAAGAGCTCTCAGATGAAACTCAATCTTTTTGGGAAGAGTTGAAAAGTAAAATAGTTGATACTCAAAAATCACTAAATGAGGTAATTGCTAAAACCAAAACTAAAACAGATGAAGCCATCTTAGAGAGTGAGTTAGGTATGATGGAGGCTAAAGAAAAATTAACAAAAGTTGAAAAATCTCTTGAAGCTTTTATAAATGAGTACAAAAACAGAGCAAAAAAACAGATAGATATCACAAAACTAAAAGCTCATTTAGCAAAAATGGATGCTGAGAGCAATTTTGAAGAAGTAAGCAAAAAAATTAGACATGAATTAGCAGAAAAAAAAGCAGAAGCAAAACTACTTGTCAAAGAGGCATCAAAAGAGGTTAGTTATCTTAGTGATAAAATCAAAGAGATGATAAAAGTATAAGTAAAATTTAATGTAGATATCATGTAGCTTCTAAAAAATAACCATCTTGTTATTGTAGATAAAAATCCCCTCTTCTAGTGCCAGATCTTGACTCCTATTAAAGCTGAAATCTCTTTTTTGAATCTAACACCCAAGCCTTGTGACTCACTCTCATAATAAGCAAAAGCTTCATCAAATTCAAGCTTTGCTAACTCTAAAAACTCAATTTTCACTAAAAAACTTTTGATATGATAGTGTTTTTATTTCTCCTGATTTCAATAGTTTCTTTCTTTTGTGAACTTCATCTAGCCATTTTTTTTCCAATTCCACATTCATGGGATTAAAACTTTCAACAAGTTTATTTACAATAAAAAGTCTATCTGCCAAAGGAAGGTTGAGTGCTTCAGATATAATCTCTTGATTTGACATGCTACATCCTTGTATCTGTTTTAACAATTTTAGCACAAATTGTTCTAAAATCAAAAAAATTAACAATTTTTGGAAATAAAATAACAAAAGGGACAGGCTACTTTAAAATGCACAAACATCATGTAGTTTTATTGTTATAGATAAATATTCTATCACTAACATACTCTAAAGATAACACAATCAACTCATCAATGGGTATTAAATGGTTTTTTTAATACAAAAATCCAAATAACCAAAGTGGTATCTTATTGCCAAAACCGATCTCTATCTCATCAGCTACCACATAAGAGTTTGGAATATCTTGTATCTGTTTAAAGCTTTTGTTTTTTCAGCCAATTTCAAATAAATACTTATCTTCTACTAAAAAATCTCCTTTTTTTGGTATATAAAGTCTATATTTTGTCTTTAAAAAGGCAGTAAAAATTGTCTCTCTAATTATTCCTATGGAAACATTATCGCAGTAATTATAGTTAAGGTTTGGATTGTTTAAATAGACTTTATCAGGTTTGCTAAAGATATTGTCTCCTTTGCTTTTTGAGCGTATGAGATTGAAAATTTTTCCTTTGTTTAGGTATTCAAAATAGAGATAAAGGGTATCTCTATCTATTCCTATTCTTGAGCTTAACTCTTTTATATTGAGTTTAAATGGCTCTGAAGTACAGATAAGTTTGATTAATTTTTTTAGGTTGACAATATATTCATATTTTATCTTAAATATAGAGGGTATATCAACCTCTATAGCACTATTTATAGTTTCATTTAGTTTGATACTGTATTTGCTCGGATTTTCAAAATAGAAAGGGTAGTAGCCATATCTTAAATACTCGCTCCAAAATTCAAAAGGTTTTATCTGCTGAGTAATTTCAAAAGCAATATCACTATGATGATTTAAAATCTCTTCCAAACTATATGATTTGAGTTTGATATCTTTTTTAAACTCCAAAAACTCTCTAAAACTTAGTCCATTGACTCTATACATGATAGCTCTTCTACTCAAATCAGCCTTTGTATGCTCAAGCTCTATAGCAGAAGATCCTGAAAAAATGACTTTTAGTTTTAACATATCATATATCTGTTTTAACTCTATCTCAAAATTTTTATACTTGTGTATCTCATCTATCGCCAATACCTCTCCACCCATAGCAGAGAAATCTTTGGCTAACTCAACCAAAGAAAGCTCAGAGAGTGCAATACTATCAGCACTAACATATAGCTTTTTACGCAAAGGTAATGACAACTCTTTAAGATAATGCAGTATATATGTAGTTTTTCCAACACTTCTAGCCCCAACAATACCTATAAGCTTATTGCATGATCAACTTTATCATAAAAATACCGTTTATGTGGAGTTTGAACCATCGAGATATAGAGTGCAGAGTTCTCCAAAAGCTTGTTTATCATCTAAAAGCCTTTTTTATTGATTGTGCCATAAGTAGGGTTATATTCCTATTTATTTTAAATTTTATTTGGGTATAATCTTTTTCTATACAACACATAGATAACAAAACTAATATATCAAATGCTTTTAAATATGATTATAGCAAATCTGATATTGCAAAATTTACAAACTGATCAACTCCTGTAATATCTAAAATTTTGGACAATAAAAAGCAAATTGCAAGATTTATGCTATAATGTGCATAAAAAAATTATAAATGGGATTGTTATGCAAATAAACTTACCTTTAGAAAAAATGACAATATCAGAAAAGATTGATACTATGGAGATAATTTGGAATAGTCTTTGTCGTGATGAAAATACCATTACTTCTCCTTTCTGGCATGGTGAGATTTTGGCACAAAGAGAAGATTCAGCAAAAGATGAAGATTTTTTAGATTGGGAGTGTTCAAAAAAGCAGATATTTAGCCAACTCAGTGAAAGTTAAAATACTATCATCTGCCAATCAAGACTTGATTGATGGTTATTGGTTTTATGAAAAACAAAAGAATGGACTTGGTAGATATTTTCTTGATTCACTTTTTGATGATATAGATTCATTAGAAACTTTAGCAGGAGTTCATCAAATTTTTTTTCAAAAGTATCATAGAAAATTATCACAAAAATTTCCATTTGCTATTTATTATAAAATTAAATATGACATAGTACATGTATATGCTGTTTTAGATTGTAGAAAAAACCCATCATGGACTCAAAAAAAGATGAATAAGTTAGACGATACTTAACTAATTAAATAATTCATATCCTTAATGTAACAAAAACACAACTTAACACAGATATCATGTAGCTTCTAAAAAATAACCGTTTTATTGTTATAGATAAATATTCTATCCTCAAGTGCTAAATCAATTGCATTTGATAGGACTATTTTTTCTACATTTTTACCAGCTTTTTGCATATCTGTGCTACTAAATTCGTGATTTACATTTATAACATCTTGAGCTATTATTGGTCCTTCATCCAGATCATTATTTACAAAATGAGCTGTAGCTCCTATGATCTTTACTCCTCTTTTGTGGGCTTGTTTGTATGGATTTGCACCTATGAATGCTGGTAAAAATGAGTGGTGGATATTTATGATTTTATTTTCATACTTTTTTACAAAATTACTTGTCAAAATTCTCATATATTTTGCCAAAATTATAAAATCTATATCAAATTTATCTAAAATCTCAAGCACTTTTGATTCATGATCATCTCTTGATAATCCTTTAGCATCTACATGATAATATGGTACATCAAATTTATCAACCAACTTTTTTAATATATTATGATTTGAAATGACTGCTAATATATTTGCATTTAACTCATCACTATCATATTTTAACAATATATCACCAAGACAATGTGACTCTTTTGTAGCCATTAAGACAATATTTTTCTTTTTTCGCTCAGATAGATAGATATTTGCACTTTTAGGCAAATTATCAATCAACTCCGATTTTAGCTTATTTTCATCAATATCTCCACTAATTCTTGCACGAAAAAAGAATTTACAATTTTCATCATCTACAAATTCACTATTTTTCTCTATATTTAAACTATTTTTATAAATTACGCTAGATATTTTATAAATCAACCCTTTTTCATCAAAACAATCAATTTTCAATATATATTGACTCACTCACACTCCTGTTTGATCTTCTCTTTTTTTCTTCTTTGTAACTCAATTGTTATCTCTTTTGATTTAAAACCATCTTTGATAACATCTTTGGCACTAATTCCACCATCATACATTTTATCATATATACCTATATCGATTGATTTCTCTTTTACACCTTTTATATAGTTTCCAAGCCACTCTTTTATAGGATAGTTTAGAGATAACATCATCAAAAAATATTTATCAATTTTTTTAGGTACTAAAATTTGCTTTTTTAACATTTTTTTATAGTTAGTTGGAGCTTTTAATTTAGAGACGATATACTCAAAATCCAAATTTAAATTTTTAGAGAGTATATATAAAAAATAGTACCCATAAAGCTCATCTTCAAACCTTACTCGTCCTCTTTGCATCTCAAGAGCAGTTTTTAAAAATGTAGAAAAGTCTATTTTCAAATTTAACACTTTTTGGGCAATACCCAATTGAAATAGATAATATAATCCAAAATGTAAATATTTTGAATAAAACATCTTCTCAAACTCCCAAAAGATCCTCTCACTACTCAAATCATCAAGCTTCATCTTTTGCATAATTTTTATAGAGTTTGGATCTATTTTAAAACCAAGCCTTGCACTAAATTGCATAGCTCTTAGTACCCTTAGGCTATCTTCTTGAAATTTTTGCTCATCTATTATTTTAATACTCTTAAGTTCTATATCTCTAAGCCCATTCCAGTGATCTAGTAAAGTATTATCAAAGATATTTAACATCAAAGCATTCATACTAAAATCTCGTCTTTTGGATGCCTCTTTTGTATCACTACTTAGAGAAACTTGAAAACCTCTATGACCTTGAGAGATTTTCTTCTCAACTCTTGGCAAAGATATATCTATACCGTTATATTTATATACAAAAAAACTCTTACCAACCCCAATAGCACCAATTTTTTGCATCAAAGCTTCAAAATCGTTTTGAGAAATATCAAAAACTTCGATATCGATATCACAAATAGGTTTTCTTAGTATCAAATCTCTAACACATCCACCCACAAAATAGGCTCTATTGGTAAATTTTGATAACTCTTTTTTTAAAAATTCGATACTTTTATTTGTTATTGTCTGCATCAGAGAGTTTTTTTAGCCTATCATCAATAGATTTTAAAGAGTGCTCCAAATAATCAAGAACAAGATTTAATTTGATCTCATATTTTTTACTCTTTGGGGCTTGAAGAGCTTCAAAGAGTGTAGAGAGCCTCTCTTTTGAGTGTTTTAAAAACTTTATCTCATCATCGCGTAAGTTATTATCTGGTGAAACCTCTGTACTTAATTCATCTATTGTTGATAAAACCAAATCTTTTAGTTGCATGGTTGTTTTAACCACCTCAAAATCTCATTATAATCCTCTTTGCTTTGCATCTTTACAAAAAGATCTCTCATTTTAGTATTAACCCCACTAAATTTTACTTTAGATCTTTTAATTCTCTCAATCGCCACAATAGCCTCTTTATTGTTTGGCTCTCGCTTATATATCTCTTGATAAATTTCCAATGCTTCATTTAAAAAGTTTTGTTTCTCATAAATAGAAGCAAGAGTTAATGTTTTCATTACATCTTAGAGACTATATCAGCTAC
>JALWLB010000045.1 GCA_027081145.1 Campylobacterales bacterium | reverse complement strand
ATTTACAGCCTAGTATTACTGGTTACAAATTGTTAAAAAGAGAGAAAGATGAATATATTTTTAATTTTTTAAATATTAAGCACTCCTTTAAAGATAGTATCGATTGGAACTATTTAGAGTATGGTAAATTGTGGGCTTATAATATAAACTATTTTGAGTATTTATCTCAGCCAAATTTAGATAAAGATATTGCAATTGATATCATGTATAAGTTTATAGATGATATTAAAAATAATATAGAAGGATTAGAACCTTTTCCTATATCTTTAAGAGGAGTTCATTGGATAAGATTTTTAACTCTACATGATATTAAAGATCAAAAAATTGATGATTCATTGTATGCACAATATTATATTTTAGCTGATAATTTGGAATACCATCTTTTAGGTAATCATCTACTTGAAAATGGTTTTTCATTGCTTTTTGGTGCATACTATTTTAATGATCTATATCTTTATAAACTTGCAAAAAGAATTATTACTACACAATTAAATGAACAAATTTTAGATGATGGTGCACATTTTGAACTATCTCCAATGTATCATCAACATATATTTTATAGAACATTAGATTGTTTAAACTTAGTCAAAAACAATAACTCTTTTAATAAAGAGTTAGAAATATTTTTAAAAAATAAAGCTTCATTAATGTTGGCATATTTGAACAAAATCTCTTTTAGAGATGGTAATATACCTTATTTTAGTGATAGTGCATACTTTATTGCACCATCTACAAAAGAGTTACAAGAGTATGCTTCAAGATTAGGCATTAAAGCACAAGAGAATTTAGTATTAAAAGAGAGTGGATATAGAAAATTTCAATATGATAATTATGAATTAATTGTAGATGTTGGTAATATCGGAGCTGATTATATTCCAGGACATGCTCATAGTGATACATTTAATTATGAGTTATATATCAATAATAAGCCATTTATAGTTGATACTGGAGTTAGTACATATCAAGATAATGATCGTAGATTGTTAGAAAGATCTACCAAATCTCATAATACAGTTGTAGTCAATGATATTGATCAATCCCAAGTTTGGTCAAGTTTTCGAGTTGCAAAACGAGCTAAAATAATCTCTTTGCATGAGACAAAATCAAGTGTATATGCTAAACATGATGGATATAAAGATATTGGTATTATTCATGAAAGAGGGTTTGAGACAAGTGAAGTAAAAATTAAAATTTTAGATACATTACAGATATCGAAGCCCAATACATATGTAAACCGTAGTTATATACATTTACATCCATCAATTAAAGATATTAAAATTCAAAAAAATACTATTTTGACTAGATATGCTGATATAAGAGTAGAAAATTGCCTAAATATAGAATTAGATGATTATGAATTTGCATATGGATATAACAGTAGAAAAAAAGCAAAAGTTATAGTGATCTATTTTTACAGTAAGCTACTAACTACGATCAATATAAAAAATTAGATAATATTTAATAATTTATATTAAAATAAAGAGTAAGTTAATATTTTTAATAGTATAATGTTGGGAGGAAAGTTTGAATTTATAATTTTTTTTTCTTAGAATTGATAATGTTAAGAAAAGTTATATAATATGTAGATTTATTAAATTTAATTAACATTTAATTTTAAACTAATGTTTATTGAAATATAATGAGAATTGTTAATGAAACACTCATGCATAAATAAAAGCAAAAATTTTGAGAGTTTCATATCTTGCCTGATAGGGTAAAGCTTTAGAGAGGAGCTTTTGTTGGAGTTTACTTGCAACAAAAAGAAGACTATTAGGTGAAAGCATTGGTTTAAAAAAATTAATAAAAGGGTGAAAAAATGAAATTTAAATTTGTCAAAATTATATCAATAACTATGTTATTGGTTTTTTTTAGTGGGTGTAGTTGGAAAACAGATCAATATGTGCTTTTTAATAAAGGTGTAAATGATGCAAAGTTGGTTCCCAATACTTTTAGAAGTAGTTATGAGTATAAAATAATACCTGATAATAGATTATCAGTATTAGTATATAATCATCCAGAGCTTAGTACAAGGGATGTAAGAGCTGCAATATATCCTGATAGCGAACGAGGTGTTTTGGTTGCTGCGGATGGTACTATTGATCTTCCATTAGTAGGTATTATTAAAGTATCAGGTTTAACTTTGAGAGAGGCTTCGAGACTATTATCAAGAGAATATTCTAAATATATTAAAAATGCTCATGTTACACTAGATATATTAAATAAAAAAGTTTATGTTATGGGTGAAGTTAGAACACCTGGTCAAGTTCCAATAACGGGTAATACTATAAATCTTATTGAAGCTATAGCTCAATCTGGAGATTTTACTGAGTTTGCATTAAGAAATAATATTAAAATTATTCGAGGATCTGCACAAAAACCAATTGTTCAAAGTGTGGATCTAACCAAAATTAATGCTTTAGCTTCAAATAGGTTATATTTGTATCCTAATGATGTAGTGTATGTAATGCCAAATAGTGCTAGGAAACGAAATTTAGCTATAGCTGAAAGTGTGCCCGGTGTAACTTTAGCAAGTCAAATATTAACAATGTTATTAACTGGAAAGTATTTAACAGAAACAACTATATTTAATGTTACTACACCTTAATATAAAGTAAAGCATAAGAAACATAAGAAAAAAAGGAAAATTGATATGAAAGAGTCTGTAAAAAAAATATCAACCCAAGATGAAGAGTTGGGTATCAAAAAAGTATTTTCTTTAATTGGTAAACATAAACTATTTACACTATTTGTAGTATTATTATTTCTATTTGGTGGAATAGTTTACTCTTATTTTGCACAGCCAACATATGAAACATATTCTACTGTAGAAGTAAGTAATGATCAAATTGATCTTAGTCTTGATGCTGTTGCAAGAGGACAAGGTATTGGACAAGATACTACTTTGATAGATACACAAATTGAGATATTAAAATCTCGTAACTTAATAGAAAAAGCTCAGCAAAAAGTTTCATATCAAATAAGATATTTTACTACCAAAAATTATAAGACTACTGAACTTTATCAAAATAGTCCATTTGAAATTACTGATCTAAAAGTTAAAGATCCACTCTTTTATGGTACTTCGTTTGTAATTGAGCCAATTGATGATAACTCCTTTAATATCAAAGCTTCTAGGGGAGGAGTTATAACAGTTATAATAAAAACTTTATACTCTCTTGCTGGTAAAGATATTAGTGAAATAAAGTATGATGAAAAACATAGCTTTGGTGAAAAAATTGATAATCCATATTTTTCTATGGTAATAAAGAAAAAAGATAAACTGACAAACTCTAAATATTCATTTGTAGTTTCTGACTTAGATAATGCAGTTAAAAGTATATCATCAAGATTAAATGTTATAGCAGCTTCGCAAAATGGTTCTGTAATCAAAATTTATTATCAAGACAATAATGCAAAAAGAGCAAAAGACTTTTTGGACAGTTTGGTAGATCTGTATTTAACAAAAAGTATTGCACAAAAGACTGCTCAAGCATCAAGTGCATTAACTTTTGTTGATCAACAATTAAAAGAGGTTAGTAAAAAACTAAAAGAATCTGCCATTAGACTGGAAAATTTTAAAGAAGAGAATAATGTTGTCAATATTGATGCTGAATCGGATGTAACTTTAAGAAAATTAAGCGATTTTCAAACAAGACTTTCTGAAGTAAAAATTCAAGAAGGTGCATTTAATGCAATGTATGAAGAGTTTAGATCTGGAAATTATGGAGCAGTTTCATCATTGGCAAAAGACTATCCAGTTTTAGCAACACTTTTGGATAATTTACAAGCAGCAAAGGCTGAAAAAATTAATCTTTTATCAACCTTAATGTCAAATCATCCAGATGTGCAAGAGGCAAATCAAAAAATTGAAGATATTAAGATGGCGATTGAGAGTGCGATTGAGAGTATTGGTGATGAAATTAGAGAAAAGAGAAGATCTTTAGAAGATGCTCTTTATGAAAATGAAACAATGCTTTTAAGGCTTCCTGAAAAAGAGAGAGAGCTTGCAGAGTTACAAAGAAAATATGAGGTTAATGAAAAGACTTATCTCTTTTTACTTGAAAAACAAGCAGAAATGTCAATCAATAAAGCCTCTACAGTTTCTAGTAATAGAGTATTAGATAGAGCAACTGTTGAAAAAAGACCTATAAAACCAGCAATTCCTATGATTATAGTGTCTAGCATTTTATTGGGTTTTATTGCTGCTATTGCTTTATTGTTAATTAGGGACTTTTTGGATGATAAAATAAAAACCAAAAATGATATAACCAATAATACTAAAATTCCATTTTATGGAATGGTGCCTTTTGTAAAATCATCAAATAGTATTTTTGTTTTAGATGATAATCAATCAATCGCTAGTGAAGCTTTAAGACTTATTCGTACAAATTTAGAGTTTACTCCAACTGGCAATAAAGGTAAAGCTATTTTAGTCACTTCGACTATTCCAGGTGAAGGGAAAACCACAATAGCAACAAATTTAGCAGCAGTTTTTGGTATGAGTGAAAAAAAATGTATAGTACTCTCATTGGATATGAGAAGACCGATGTTGCATAAAGTTTTTGCTTTAACAAACAAAATTGGTATGAGCACAGTTTTATCTGATAAAAATGAGTTAAGAGAGGTTATTTGGGAACATAAAAAGATAAAAAATTTGGATATTATCACTTCAGGTCCAATTCCACCAAATCCTTCAGAATTAATTCAATCTGATAAAGTTAGTGAAATTATCTCTGAGTTAAAAAATGAGTATGATTATGTTATTATAGACTCTCCTCCAGTTGGAGCTATATCGGATACATTGGTTCTTATGAAAATGGTTGATATATCTTTAATAGTCTTTAGAAGTGAAGTTTCAGAAAAAGAGTTTGTTAAGTCAATAGATGAGATGGTTAAAACTTATGATTTAAAAAATGTAGGTTTAATATTAAATGCAGTAAAACCAAACAATATATCACAAGGTTTTTTCAAATATAGTTATACTTATAAGTAAAATATAAAAACGCAAGTGTGTTGTAGATATCTTGAAAATTTTTTCAAGATAAATTAGGAGGGGCGGTGAATGCTCAAATGATTGGTTTGTTTGATGGATTTTTAGTATTTCTTATTACGATACTACTTATATTTTTAATAATAAAATATTCATCAAAAATAGGAATGTTGGATATTCCAAATGATAGAAGCTCTCATATTGCACCAATTCCAAGAGGAGCTGGTGTAGCAATGTTTATTTCATATATGAGTGTTTTAATTCTTTTTCACTTTCCTTTGATTGCTGAGAATATAGGTTTCTTTTTAGCACTTTTTTTAATTTTTATAACTGGTGTTTTGGATGATTATAAAGATGTATCACCTAAAATAAAGTTTTTATTTATTATTTTAGCAACACTATTAATTTTCTTTGTGAATGATTTTAAAATCGATACTTTAGGAATTTGGTTTGGATATGAAGTGGCTCTTCCTATATGGTTAGCATTGCCAATTACCATTTTTGCTGTTGTTGGTTTTACAAATGCACTAAATTTAATTGATGGTTTAGATGGACTATCTGGCATGGTCTCGTTAGTTATCTTTGTTTCGCTCTTTTATATTGGAATAGAGCATGACGATCAATTTTTACAATCTATCTCTTTATTAATGATAGTTTCGATTATTGCTTTTTTGATCTTTAATTGGCATCCAGCAAAAATATTTATGGGAGATAGTGGTTCTTTAGTATTTGGATTTACCATAGCAGCTTTGAGTATTAAAGCAATTGATTATGTTAGTGTTACCTCGATACTTTTTTTAACTGCTTTACCAATAATAGATACTATTTTAGTAATGACTCGTAGAATTCAAAGAGGAAAATCACCATTTTTACCTGATAAAACACATATTCATCATAAGTTAGTTTTATGGAGAGGTAGTGTTGATGGAACAGTTTTGATATTGGTTTTGATACAAACTGCATTTTCAATTACTGGAATTTTATTGCAATATCAAAGTGATGGAATCAATTTGTTATTATATATAATTATGCTATTTTTGTTTGCTCTTTTTTTTTATGAGAGAAAACGAGAATGAAGTGAATAGCTTTTTTTTTTAATATAGAGAAAAGAGTTGATTCTATTTTTAG
>JALWLB010000044.1 GCA_027081145.1 Campylobacterales bacterium | reverse complement strand
ATATAAGCCCTTTTGTATATATTAATACATAAATATTATGCAACTATTGACCAAGAAAGTTCACTATTTGCAAATATAGGAACAATATCGGCATATTGTGATGGAACTTTAAATTTTATTTTTTTCAATGTTATCCTTTTTTTATTTGGAATAAAATTATAAATTTTTTGTGCATTTAAACTTACAAATTTTTCTAAATTCTCTAATGCATCATGCTTTTCAAAAAGTTCAGCCAATGCTTGCAAAGCAATAGGAGCACTAAATACTCCAGCTGCACAACCACATGACTCTTTTTTATCGATTGGATGAGGAGCTGAATCACTTCCAAACATAACCTTTTCATTTGCACTTAAAGCAACTTTCAATAAAGCCTCCCTATCTTCATACCTTTTTGCTATCGGTTTACAAAATAGATGAGGTTTTAACATGCCTCCAGCTACATCATCAAGCGTAATAAGTAAATGGTGCAAAGTTATGGTTGCAAATAGGTTATCATACTTATTTAAAAGCTCAACACTCTGTTTTGTGGTAATATGCTCCATTATAATTTTCAATTTTGGAAAATTGGTAGCCAAATCTTCATAAATTGGCAAAAACTCTGCCTCTCTATCCATAACAAACCCATCACTCTCACCATGCACACAAAGAGGAATATCAAGCTCACTCATTGCACTTAGAGTCATCTGTAAACTTTTACTATCTATGCTTTTGATACCATTTGCTGAATTTGTAGTTATTCCTTGTGGGTATAGTTTTATCGCTTTTATATGTTTTTTTGCTTTTTGTAAAAACTCGAAATCGTAACTATCTTGAAAAAATAGTGTCATAAGAGGCTCAAAGTTATATTTTGATGTCGCATCTAAAATTCTATTTTTATAAGATATAACAGCCTCTATAGTTGTAATAGGAGGTACTAAGTTTGGCATAATTATAGCTGCACTAAAACTCTTAGCACTTAGTGGTGCTACAATTTTTAGCATATTGGCATCTCTAAGGTGTAAATGCATATCTAGTGGAGAATCTATTGTTATCATGTAAGTGTATTTTTTGCAAATTTTATAAGATCGTTTATCTTATCTTCATACAGTTTAGCTTTTTGTTGATTTGTTGATTCAAATCTTGTTACCAAAACTGGAGTTGTATTGGATGCTCTAACTAAGCCCCACCCATCTTCAAAATTAATTCTAATTCCATCAATATCAATTATATTAACTATTTTTGGAAAATCATTTGGTGGGTTTTTTAAAAGCTCTTTTAACCTATCTATAATTTTAAATTTTTCTATCTCAGTTGTTTTTACTTTGATCTCTTCTGTAGAATAGACTTTTGGTAAAGATTTGATCTCTTTATCTAAATCCATACCATTTTTGATAAGCTCAAGCACTCTAAAAGTAGCATATAGTGCGTCATCATATCCAAAATATCTATCATTAAAAAAGATATGACCACTAACTTCAGCAGCTAAATCAGCATTTAACTCTTTTATCTTAACTTTTAAATTACTATGACCAGTTTTATACATGATGGCTTTGCCAATTTTATTTATCTCATCATACATTACTTGTGAGCACTTTACTTCGCCTATTACTGTTGGGCTATTTATCTCTTTTGAAAAAAGAATAGCTAACTGATCACCTTTGATATTGAGCTCTTTTGTCAATACTGCTACTCTATCAGCATCACCATCATATGCAAAACCGATATCATATCCATTTTGTAACTCTTTTTTTATATCTTGTAAATTTTCTTCAACTGAAGGATCTGGATGATGATTTGGGAAAGTTCCATCAGGCTCAACATATAGTGCATCATAATTTAATCCTAACATATCCATTACTTTAGTTATGGCAACTCCTGCTACACCATTACCACAATCTAATATTATCTTAGTTTTTAAACCTTTTAAACTATCAAATTCTCCTACTAAAAAATCAATATATTTACTTTTTGCATCAATCATGTAAGAAGAGGTATTGTCTGGTATCTCTAAATTTTGATTGTTTATGATCTCATCACCAAGTTTATAAATATCTTCTCCAAAAAAAGGTTGCTTATCAATTGTAATTTTAAACCCATTATATTCAGGAGGATTGTGTGAACCTGTTATCATAACTGAAGCTGAGGGAGTAATACCATCAAAACTGGTATAGTTTGAAAAATAGTTTATTGGAGTTGCAACAAGACTCATATTTAAAACTTTAACACCAGCTTTGTTAAAGCCACTTGTTAGATATTCACAAAGTTTTGGTGAGTGGATTCTTGCATCATAGCCAATTGCTACATACTCACCAACTTCTTTAACTTTTTGTCCTAAAAAATAGCCAATTAACTTAACGCTTTGTTCATTTAACTCTTTTTCAAAAATTCCTCTAATATCATATTCTCTAAAAATTGACTTCAAATATTTTCCTTATATTACTCTTTATACCCATTTTTACGGGCAAGATCTAGCAATTTTTGTCCTTCAATTTCATCTTTTTCCACACCAGTACCACTAAGATATAATTTACCAAGATCATATTGTGCATCGGGATAGCTTTGTGAAGCAGACTTTATAAGATAATAGATCGCCTTTTGCAAATCTTTTTTTACTCCCTTACCATCTCTATACATCTGCCACAATTTGTATTGAACTTTTGGATAACCTGAATTAGCAATTTGACTATACCATTTAAAAGCATTTTTGTAATCTTTTTTCTCTTCATATATTCGTCCAACATAAATCTCTGACTTTGCATCATTTTGTTTTGCAGCTTTTAAAAACCATTTAAGGGCTTCATCATGATCTTTTTTAACACCTCTACCATCAAAATAGATATATCCTAAGTTAAATTGTGCTTTTGTATGACCTTGTTTGGCAGCTTTTTTGTACCACTTGATAGCTTCAAGATAATCTTTTTTGGTAAGCATACCATGATAATATATACCGCCCAAAGCAAATTGAGCATTAGCGTCACCTTTTAGGGCATTCTCATATGCCTCTTTGTAAACTCTCTCTTTCATAGCTGTAATATTTTCAGAGACAAGCACAGAAGCTATTATACAAATACTTAATATAATTTTTTTCATCTATCTATTTCCTTTTGAATAGATGGAGATAAAGTAGATCTTTGATCTCCATCTTATATTTTTATTTTATTTTAAATTCACTTTAGGATTTTCTCTATCATAATATCTTCTAGCATGACAAGCTGGTGCACATGATCCACCTGTTGGAGTCTCTATAAATCTAATTGGAAAATTGATTTTTCCAAACTTTGTCTTTTTCTTCAGATGGTGTGGATACTCTTTTGTCCCGTGAAAATCGTGACAAGCTCTACAAGTTCTACCTTTTTTCTTATTAACATGAATAAAGTGCATATTTTTATTACCATTTCTAAAGTTTGTCATAGTAGTTGTAAACTCATCTGTAATTTTTTCAGGCTCATGACACTCAAAGCATATGTAGTTATTTTTATCAAATTTAGCGTAAAAAGTTTCTGGAAAAGGTTTTTTAAGCATTCTTAGATTATCTGATCCGTGTGGATTATGGCACATTGCACAATCTCCCCACTGAATTGGTCCATGCCAATCTGGATTTTCATCAAGATGTTTTTTTATGTTCATAAGAGTATAGCCATCTTCATCAGTTTTTAACTCTTTATTGTGACAATTGAGACATAAGTTCATAATCGAATCAGCTTTTAACATTTTTGCAGTGTTTGTTCCATGAGGATCGTGACACTCTTGACATTTATTTGGTCTATTTAAGGCTCCATGCTTAACCTTAGAGTTTTCAACTGTCTCTTTTTTATCATAATGACACATTACGCAAAGATCCATTTTAGGATCAGCACTAAGTTGAAACTTATAATCGGCTGTATGAGGACTATGACAATTTACACATGAGTCTTTTACTGGAGGGTGTATATGTGATTTTGTTTTTAAAAGCTCTCTTTTTGGTTCATGACAAGATGTGCAAAGGTCGTTGACACTTGGCATTTTTAAAAGCTTTAAATTATCTGACTCGTGAGGATTATGACAAATTGTACAAGCTCCAGCTCCAACAGGTCCATGAATAAACTTTCCTCCATCTATTGGTTTTCTATCGTGACATTGATAACAAAGATCAGGCAAATCCATTGTTAATTGATCAGGTTTATTTTTTGAATCCACATGACACATATTACACATTTGCGAACCGTATGGAAAATGTACAACCTTTTTAGATGATTTCATATTTGGTTCAAATTTCAACTCTTTTTTACTCTCTTTAACTTCTGGTTCTGTAGGTTGAGCTAATTGAACATCTTCTGGACTTAATTGCTCCTCTTTTTGAATTACAGCTTCTTTGGCTGTTGTTTTTGTATTGTCTATTTGTTGTTTTTCATTAGATATACAACCGTTTAACAATAGCCCAAACATAGGCACCATAAACAAAAGCTTTAAATATACCCCTCTCATTACAATTACTCCTTTAAAATTATTTAACATTAAGTATAACAAATAATAACTATTTCGAATTATAGAAATTACTTATAATACTATGTAATGCTAATATTACAGTAAATTTTTAGTTATGTCAATAAAATTTAAAGTTAAAATAGCATTATGACGATAATATATGCAAATCAAATCTTAATAGGATAAATTATGAAAAAAAAATTATCTATAACGCTATCAATATTTTTAATAACAAACTCTCTTTTATTAGCTGATGGAGCAAAAATTTTTAAAACATGTGCAGGTTGTCATGGTAAAAATGCAAATATGAGTGCGTTAAATAAATCACGAAAAATTGTTGATTGGGATGAAAAAAGAATCTTTGAAGCACTCAAAGAGTATAAAACTGGAAATAGAAATATAAATGGCGGTGGAATAATGATGAAACATTATACTAAAAAGTTGAGTGAAGCTGAATTAAAAAGTGTAGCAAAATATATCACTACACTTAAAAAATAGGTTTATTTAAGATATGCCTTTTTAATAATTTGATCTTGAACTGGTCTATCCATATAACCAACTTTTGTATTTTCAATTTTTTGAACTACGCTATATCCTTTTATAACTTTGCCAAAAATAGTATGTCTTCCATTTAGATGAGGAGTTGGGATAGTAGTTATAAAAAATTGACTTCCATTTGTATTTGGTCCTCTATTTGCCATAGCAAGAAGTCCAACTTTATCAAATACAACATTTGGTTTAAATTCATCCTCAAAAACATCTCCATAAATAGACTTACCACCTCTACCAGTACCTGTTGGATCGCCACCTTGAATCATAAAATCTTTAATTACTCTATGAAATATGGTGTTATTGTAGTAACCTCTTTTAGTAAGTTCTATAAAGTTTTTTACAGTTTTTGGAGCAATCTTTGGATAAAGCTCTAGTTCAATGTTTCCAGCAGTTGTTTCAAGTACAACAATCGGATTTTTATCTGCATTCAAAGATATACTTAAAAAAAGTAAAATTGTAGCTAAAAAAGTTTTCATTTTTATATTCCTTATTTTGAATTTTGAGTAACATTTAGTATGGTAAATTAAGTCAAGAAATCATTTCTTTTAAATTTATAGACTTTGTTTTTGATTTTTTCAAGGATACCAGCACCAATGAGTTGTTTAAACATATTAACAACAGTAGGTTTACTAACATCCAAAGCTTCCATGATATCTTGATAAGATCCATAAAATATTTTTTCTTCATCAAGGTTATCTATAATGTATTTTAAAATCTCTATCTTTTTACCTCCAACTAATGCAGTTAAAGAGTCTATAACATGAGCACAACCTTCAATCTCTTTTTTTTGTAATATTGGAAGTACTACAGTATAGATAGAGTGAATCAAATCTTTTATATTAATGGGTTTAATAACATAACCATCAACCTTTAAATTGATAGCATCTATTAAATACTCTGAATCTTTATATGCAGTTGTAATTATACAAGGAGTATCAATTCCCTCTTCTTTTAATTTTTTAATCATTTCAATACCATTTAATTTAGGCATATTAATATCAGTTACAATAATATCATAAGATCCATCTTTAGCTTTTTCAAAACCCTCTTCCCCATCTAAAGCAGTATCAACAGATTTAACAAAATCATCCAAAATAAGTTTAGTTTGATTCATAACATCAAGATCATCTTCTACATATAAGATTGTAAAGTTTTTGAGACTATTCAAATCCATAATATTTCCTTTTTAAAATACATTAAATTATTGTTTAAAGAATATTATCAAACTAAATATTATTATTTTATTAAAAAGATGAAAAAACTAG
>JALWLB010000043.1 GCA_027081145.1 Campylobacterales bacterium | reverse complement strand
TAATGTAGGATCAATATTTGTTTTGATATAAGTCAAAGCTTCTAATAAAGTTGCATTTGTCAAATCAACTTCATAATCAACAAACATACTATTTTTACAACATGCTCTTTTTATAGTTAACTTCATCTGATTATTATATCATTGTGAGTTAAAATTATACATATTTGGGTTATAAACTTTAAACCTTTTATGCATCCAAAACCACTCATGAGGTCTATTTTGGATAACCTTTTGTACGATATCTGCTTGAGCTTGAGTCATTTGCAAGATATCTTGATCTTTATTATTACTATAGTTTGGGCTAATTGGTTCAAAAAAAGTTAATTTATAATTTTGATAATCATCACTACTCACAAAAAGAGGAATCAAAAGTGCATCAAATTTTCTAGCTATGATCGAAGCTGCTGGAGTATGGGTAGTTGTAAGATTAAAAAATTTAACATCAACACTATTTTTTGCTGGTAAGCTTTGATCAACTAAAATACCAACAACTCTATTTTGGTTGAGTGCTTGTATCATCCCTTTTATCGCACCTTTTTTATTTATAAGTTTCATTTGAAATTTTTCTCTATTTTTTTTCAATATCTCTTGCATCGGTTTTGAGTTAAGATCTCTTCCAACTACACTCATAACAACACCAAATTTTAAAAAAAGTGCCGTTGGAATAATTTCCCAATTACCATAATGAGCAGTTATTATAATAATTTTCCTTCCATTTTTGATAGCATCTGTTAATATATGAGAATTCTCAAATGTCAAACTATCCAATATCTCTTGATCACTTTGAAAACCTCTTCTAACCATACCAACTATATTATCTAAAAGATTTAGATATGACTTTTTACCAATCGTAGCTTTTTGTTTATTGGATAGATTTTTAAATATCAGCGAGAGATTTTGATTTATGATATATCTATGTTCACGACCTACATGATATGCAAAAAATGCCAACCCTTGCAGTAGCTTTAACATAACTCTTTGAGGTAAAACTCTAATCAAAAAAACAAAAACTTTATAAATAAAAACATAAATTAAATCACGCATGATCTAATTATAGCAGATTAAAATTGTCTCTTTGGTAGATTGATAATTGCAACTCCTGATTTACTATTTGCAACATATGCAAACTCATTTTTTATTACAACTTGATTTGCTAAATCGCTTGTTGATATATACTTTTTTACCCTTTTTTTCTTAAGATCAACTATAGCTAAACCTAAACTTCGAGAAGCCACATAAGCATAATCGCCCTCTACGGCTACACCCCATACCTCTGATTTGATTTTGATAACTGTTTTTACAAAAGCTTTTGAAGGATCTGTTATATCGATAATTTGTAATCCTGCATTATTACTTGCTACATATAAAGTATTGTTGTGGATATCTAAACCATATGTTAAACTTGGTAGATCAAAAGATCGTTTTATAATTGGCTTTAGAGGATTTGAAATATCTACAATACTAACTCCAGCTTGACCATCTGCAACATATAGATAATTTTTATTAATAAGTACATCATAAGAGATACCTAAAGTTTTTATTTGAGCTTTTAAAGTTGGTCTTGAAGCATCTGTTATATCTATAATTTGCACACCAGATCGCCCAGCAGCCACAAATGCATAATCCCCTACAACCTCAACACCCATCGCAAGACCAGGAAAGTTTACAAAACCAGCAATACTTAAATCCTTTGGATTTGTGATATCAACTATACAAAGACCAGTTTTGCCATTTGCAATATATGCAAAATTATTAGCAATTGCTATATCTCTTGCTTCTCCACTAGTATTGATAGAGTTAATAATCACAGGATTTGATGGATCTGTTATATCCATCACAATCAAACCTGACTCTCTATCAGCCACAAAAAGATAGTTATCATCCACACTCAACGATCTTGCAAAACCTGGAGTATCAATAAGCTTGATGCCATTTATAAAATTACCTTGTTTCAAGATCGTTTGATTTTTTTCTAAAGTTATACTATTTGCATTAATGCCAATAACAAAAATAAAACTAAATAAAATTAACCTAAATATACTCAACATTAAATAACCTTTAACTAAATCATATCAATAGTTTAATTAAAGGTCTATTAAATTAAATATATTAAATTGGTAAAACTCTTATACTCTCATCAAGCTTATCTTTTAAAACAGCTTCGATTGCATATAGTGTTCCCCCTCCACTACTAGCACAACCGCTACATGCTCCAAGATATCTGATATATATATCTATATGACCACTTTGCTCTTTGATATCTAAAACTTCTAAGTTTCCACCATCCATTATAAGCATTTGTCTTATATTTTCGTCAAGCACACTCTCAACTGCTTTTAATTTTTGAACTATTGTCATATCTGCAAAAGCTATTTTTGTTCCATCTGCTGGTAAATTTGTTGTTGCACTTTGTTCTCTTTCCATCTCTTCTCTTGTCTCTTTTAGTATATCTACCAAATAGTACTCTCTATCTTCGTGCCCACCTGGTTTTATACATGATTTACAAAATGCCCCCGCTTTTGTATAGTCAGTTATTTGTTCAACAGTTTTTAAATCATTTAATTTTATCACCTCTTTTATAGTTCCTAAACTAACTCTCGCACACTCACAAACTATAATCTCATCTTCAAAACTAGCTTCATCCACTCCCTTATACATAGCAGCCGCTCTTTTAATAACATCATAAGCCATAACTGAGCAGTGCATCTTTTGAGGTGGCACTGCTGGTGTATCTGGATCATCTCTCATGGCTTTTTCAACATCTATATTTGTTATTTTAACAGCTTCATCTACAGTTTTCCCCCTACAAAGCTCTGCCATAGTATCTGAACTTGCTATTGCAGTTCCACAGCCAAAACTTTTAAACTTAGATTCGATAATCACATCAGTTTTGGGATCAACTGCCCAATAAAGCCTAACAGCATCTCCACAACTCTCAGCACCAAAATCAGCTACTATTAGCTTCGCACCTAACTCTTTTGCTCTCTCTTCAGTAATTTCACCCATATTTCTTGGGTTATTCATCAAATCTTGAACTTTTTGTGAGTACTCTTCCCAAATAGAGCCTCCAATTAAATCATGTTTTGCCATCTTCTTCCTTTATAGTCCACTTTTATGGTTTTTTGGTGTATATGCGTATGAGCTTGAAATTGCTCTTAATCTCTCAACTGCTTTTTTAAAGTGCAAAATCACATAATCCACCTCTTCTTCGGTACTAAATCTACTAAGACTAAATCTTAATGCAGTATGAGCTAGATCAGCTTCTGCACCAATTGCTTCCATAACAGGATTTGATTCCAGATCTTCACTAGCACATGCACTTCCAGTACTAGCTGCAATTCCAGCTCTATTTAAATCCCAAAGCATAGATTCACCCTCAACACCCTTTACACTTACCAAAACAGTATTTGGTACTCTATGTTCTCTATCTCCTACCGAAAATGTATCTGGTGTTTTTAAAATTGCATCTTCAAGTTTGTCTCTTAGTTTTCTTACAAGATTACCTTCACATGTAAGCTCTTTAACAGCTATCTCCATAGCTTCACCCATACCTACAATACCAGGAACATTTAGTGTACCACTTCTTTTTCCACCCATTTGATCACCACCATGCAGTAAAGGAATCAACTCTAAACCCTTTTTAACAAACAAAGCTCCAACACCTTTTGGTCCATGAAATTTATGAGCAGAAAATGACATAAAATCAACTCCAACATCTTGCACATCAACAGGAATTTTACCAATAGCTTGAACTCCATCGGTATGAAACAGTACATTATGCTCTTTACAAATATCACTAATCTCTTTTATGGGAAATATCATACCAGTTTCATTATTTGCCCACATGATAGAAACTAATGCTGTCTTATCATGTATAGCATCTTTTAAAGCATCAATTTCAATAACACCATCAGAGTTTACCGGTAAAAAACTCACCTCTACACCTAAACTTTCTAAATATTTACAAACTGCTATAACAGATGGATGCTCAACTGCTGAAGTTATTATATGATTTTTTTCACCATTTTTTATATGTGTTTCATATATACTTTTTAATACCCAATTATTGCTCTCAGTTGCACATGAAGTGATGATAATATCATCTTCATCAGAAGCATTTATACCAGCATATAGCTGATCCATAGCTACTCTAAGTGCAGGATGCGTTTCACTACCAAACTGATGTAGTGAATTTGGATTACCATAATATTCGCAAAAAAATGGTATCATTGCATCTCTTACTTTTGGATCAACTATCGTTGTCGCATTATTGTCAAAATATACTCTCATTTGTTCTCCATTTTAAAAAGGACTAATTTTGTCTTATTTGAAATTGTACTACTGCTTAGTTAAAAGTTACCTTAAAGTTTCAAATAGTCTATTTAACATATCTTTAAAATTCACACTCTCTTTTGGATCTTGTTTTAAAAATTCATCCATTAACTCTTTTTTTGAAATCGCCTCATCAAGCTCAGCATCACTTCCTTTGATATATGCACCAATTCTTATTAAAACCTCATTCTCTTTAAGTAGTGCATAAAATCTTTTAAATTTTGTTGCAACTTTTTGATGCTCTTTATCTATAACATCATTCATAACTCTTGAAGCACTGTTTAGTATATTGATAGGAGGATATATACCAAAATCGGTAAGTTCTCGACTCAACACTATATGTCCATCTAAAATACTTCTTGATTGATCTGCTATTGGATCATTCATATCATCGCCCTCTATCAATACTGTAAAAAATGCAGTAATTGAGCCTTTGCCCTCCTCTTTTCCAGCTCTTTCCATAAGTTGTGGTAAAAGTGACAAGGTTGAGGGAGGATATCCTTTTGAAGTTGGAGGCTCACCTAGTGCTAAACCAATCTCTCTTTGAGCCATTGCAAATCTCGTAACCGAATCCATCATAAATAAAACATCTCTACCTTGTTCTTTAAAATACTCTGCAACTGCCATAGCACTAAAAGCACCATATTTTCTCATCAAAGCAGAATCATCACTAGTAGCAATAATCAAAACCGTATTATCTAAATTTCCTCCTAAATTTTTTTCTATAAATTCAGGAACTTCTCTACCTCTCTCACCAATTAAAGCTACTACTTTTATAGGGGCACTACTACCTCTTACAATCATACCCATAAGAGTAGATTTTCCAACTCCACTTCCAGCAAAAATTCCAAGTTTTTGACCTTTGCCACAAGTTAAAAGCCCATCTATACTCTTAACACCTACACCAAAACTTTCATTTATTAAACCTCTCTTCATAGCATCTATTGGCTCTTTCATAATAGGCATTTTCTTCGTTACTTTGATAGGTTTTTTACCATCTTTTGGATTCATAAAAGGATCAACCACTCTTCCAAGAAGCTCATCTGATACTCCGATCATAAGCCCTTGAGTATTTAAATAGACTCTATCTCCTATTTTAAACCCTTCAGTAAAACCGAAAGGTGATATAAAAAAGGAGTTTTTTCTAACCTCTGTCACCATAGCCTGTTCACTTTTACCTGTTTCATTAGAGACAATCTTTACAATATCACCAATAGAAGGATTTAAACCATTAACTTCTATATTTGTAGATGAGATATTGATAATTTCACCAAAAAAAAGAGTTAAATTTTGTTGATCTAACTTTTTTTGAAGTGATGCAAGTTTCATCAAAAATTCACAACCATCGAAGAGTTTATAAAGTTCAAAAATTCTGATCTTGTTTTGCCTTCTCTAAAAAGCCCTCTAAGAGCAGATGTTGTAGTATAAGAATTAACCTTTTGAACACCTCGCATCTCCATACACATATGTCTAGCTTGTAAAACTACACCTACTCCTTTTGGTTTTATAACCTCTGTAATCGCATCTGCAATTTGCTCTGTCATCTGCTCTTGAATCTGTAATCTTTTTGCAAAGACCTCTACCATTCTAGGAATTTTTGAGAGTCCAACAACTTTACCATCAGGAATATAAGCTATATGAGCTCTACCAATTATTGGTAAAAGATGATGTTCACACATAGAGTAAAACTCTATATCTTTTATCAAAACCATCTCATCATTACTAGTTTGAAATAGTGCTTCATTTAGTATCTGTTTAGGATCTTGATTGTAACCTTTTGTTAAAAATTGAAATGATTTATATACTCTTGTTGGGGTTTTTATAAGTCCTTCTCTATTTATATCTTCTCCAATTATACTTAACATAGTTTTTATAGACTCTTCAAACTTTTTTTGATTATTCATAAATTATAAACCTTATTATTACAAATTATAAAATAAAATCATAACTTTTTTATCTTATAAATAACGATAATAAAAAA
>JALWLB010000042.1 GCA_027081145.1 Campylobacterales bacterium | reverse complement strand
TTAGTTATCTTGGAGGTTTGAGATATGTACCTCACTATAATGTTATGGGTGTTGCAAAAGCAGCACTTGAATCAAGTGTTAGATATCTAGCAGTTGATTTGGGTAGTAGAAAAATTAGAGTCAATGCGATTAGTGCAGGACCTATCAAAACCTTAGCAGCTAGTGGAATAGGAGATTTTAGAACGATTTTAAAATGGAACGAAATAAATGCACCTCTTAGAAAAAATGTTACTATTGATGAGGTTGGAAATAGCGGAATGTATCTTTTGAGTGATCTATCAAGCGGAGTAACAGGTGAAGTTCACTATGTGGATGCAGGATACAATATTGTAGGGTTAGCCGCAGTTGAGAAAGATGAAAATTCAAAAGTTCAACTTTGTTGGGATATGCAAAAATAGTTAAATGAGTATTTTTTTTAAAAAGCTTCTATATGTTGTTTTGATGCTTTTTATCATATCTATTATCTCTTTTTTAGCGATCCATTTGGCACCAAATTCGTTTTTTGCAAGTGGAGAGCTAAATCCAAATATCACACAAGAATCGATTGAGCATTTAAAAGAGATTTATGGGCTTGATAAGCCACTATATATCCAATACTTTTCATGGATAACTGCACTATTGAGGCTTGATTTTGGTATCTCATTTGCTAGTGGAAAATTTGTAAAAGATGAGATTCTCTCACGACTTCCTATAACTTTGATTATAAATATTATAAGTATGGTGTTGATTTTTGTTATATCTTTATATCTTGGTATCAAAGCAGCACTAAAACAGGACTCTTTGTTTGATAAAGCACTAAAACAGTTATCTCTTTTTAGTTATGCTATGCCTCCATTTTATCTAGCTCTTTTGTTAATTATACTATTTTCAGTAAATCTTGGCTGGTTTCCGATATCTGGACTTGAATCGATTGAGCCAAAAGAGGGAATTTATAAATTTTTTGATCAAGCGTGGCATTTAATACTTCCAATATTTGTTATGGTTTTTGGTGGTGTTGGCTCACTTATTATGTATGTTAGAAGTTTGAGTATTGATATACTAAAGAGTGATTATCTATTTTTTGCTCTATCTCGTGGTTTGGATGAGAGGGTGATTTTAAAAAGATACATACTTCCAAATCTCTATCCTCCACTTATCACAATGCTAGGTCTATCTCTACCAGCACTCATTAGTGGAAGTGTGATATTAGAGAGTATCTTTTCAATAAATGGTATGGGACTTTTGTTTTATCAAAGTGCACTAAGTAGAGACTATCCAGTGATTATGGGAATACTAATAATTTCTGCATTTTTAACTTTGATCGGAAATATATTGGCAGATTTGATTTTGCTAAAGCTAAATCCTCATTTTAAAAGAGCATAAATTTAATAGTTATGATACAATAATCTTATGAAAACAGTTAAAAATATACTTTTATCGTACAAGATGATAAAATTTGCTTTGGTATTTGGCTCATATGCCAATAACTCTTCTCATAATTTTAGTGATTATGATGTAGCAATTTATACAGATGAAGAGTTAGATCTATTTAGTATTGGTGAAATTATAAATGCTTTGGAGAGTGTGGTTGATAAAAAGGTAGATCTTGTTTTGCTACATGATCTATATAAAAAAAATCCTAAATTGGCTTTTAATATCACTTCAAATCATAAAATAATCTTCTCTTTAGATGATAGGCTTTATAATGATTTTAAAACAAAATCACTGTTATACTATTTTGATACAAAACCGATGTACGATCTTTTTGATAAAAAATTAAAAGAGAGACTAAAAAATGGAACTTTTGGACAAATTCAAACAACTTGAAGAGAATGTTTCAATACTAAAAGAGATTAAATCATCTATCACAAAAGATGAATTACTGCAAAATAAGCGTCTTGAGTGGGAGCTTCGTTACGGTTTTTTTGAATCTATTCAAATTATCATTGATATAGCTTGTAAAATTAGTGCCAATTATAATCTTGGTAATCCAAAAAACTATCGTGAGTGTATAGAGTTACTTTGTAAATATCGCTATATTGATGAAGATTTAACAAAGAGAGTTACCTCTATGATAGGTTTTAGAAATTTACTAATTCATGAGTATGCCATAATAGAAAAAGAGAAACTTTTTATGTTTTTAGAATATATTGATGATTTTACAAATTTTTCAAAACAGATAAATGAACATTTTTAATATATAGATATCATGTAGGATATTAGTTTAGTAAAATAAGCATCAATAGACTCATTAAAAATAGTATAAAAATAATAAGCCCTATCAATCCAGCAATAATATTTTTATTCTCATAAAACTTCTTTTTATTTGTACTATTTTTTTGCATATTTTTATCCTTTGTTGAGGTTGCTTATATATCGACCAAATTTCATATATAGATAAATCTTATATAACAGATTGATAATAAGCATGAATAGTTGTAACATTTTGTAAAAAAGTGTAGGGTATGGACAAAGTTTTTCCAAATGTAAATAGAGAAAAAATTGATGCATTTTATAAAAAAATTGGACAAAATGTTAAAAAGGCACGAGAAAAAAGAGGTATGAGTCAATTGGAGTTGGCTATTTTGATAGGTCATAGAACTACATCATTTTTATCAAATTGTGAAAATTATAAAAATAAAAACCACTTTAATTTAGAGCATTTATATCTAATAGCTGATGTATTAAAAGTTGATATAGTAGATTTGATCAAATAGTTAATCACAATGTACCCTATTTGGCACATTGTGATTTAATGATTAGCTATTTTTTACTATTTTTACAGCTTGAGTCATATTTTTAAGACTTGGCTTTACCTCCTCCCATTTTCTAGTTTTTAAGCCACAATCTGGATTGATCCAAAGTTGCTCTTTTGGCAATACTTCAAGAAGTAGTTTAATCTGATTTACTATCTCATCAACACTTGGAACTCTTGGAGAGTGTATATCATAAACTCCAGGACCTATCTCTTGTTTGTAGCCTACCTTTTTAAAAATTTTCAAAAGCTCATTTCCACTTCTAGCAGTCTCTATAGAGATCACATCTGCATCCATTGCTTCTATTGTTTTGATGATATCGTTAAATTCGCTATAGCACATATGAGTATGAATTTGAGTCTCTTTTTTTGCTTTGCTAGTTGCTATTTTAAAATCTCTTATAGCCCACTTTTCATAAGATTTTATTTTACTCTCTCTTAGAGGATAACCCTCTTTAAAAGCAGCTTCATCAACTTGAATGATTTTTATACCACCATTTTGCAAATCATCAATCTCATCACTCAAAGCTATAGCTAACTGTTTAGATACTTCATCTTTAGGTTTATCGTCTCTTACAAATGACCAATTTAGCATCGTTACAGGACCAGTTAACATCCCTTTTACTATCTTTTTGGTTTTGCTTTGGGCATACTTGATCCAATTTAGCGTCATAGGTTTAGCTCTTGAGATATCTCCATATATAAATGGTGGTTTTACACATCTGCTACCATAACTTTGCACCCAACCATTTTGTGAAAATCCATATCCATTTAACTGTTCACCAAAATACTCAACCATATCATTTCTTTCAGGCTCACCATGTACCAAAACATCAAGTCCACACTCCTCTTGAAAAGCTATACAATCATCAATATACTCTTTCATCTTCTGTTCATACTTCTCTTGTGAGATTGATCCTTTTTTAAATTCAGCTCTTGCTTTTCTAACTTCTTTAGTTTGAGGAAATGATCCAATAGTAGTTGTTGGTAGTATTGGGTATTTTAAAGCATCTCTTTGAGCTTTAATTCTATCTTCAAATTTATCATCTCTTTGAAATTTGGTTAAATTTTTGATTTTTTGCTGAATTTTATCATTGTGTATTTTTGGTGAATTTTTTCTACTGTTGTTTGCTTTGATATTATCTTCAAGTGCTCTTTTTTCACTCTCATTTAAACTATCGATATCATGTAGAAATATTTTTGATATCAAAGCTATCTCATCAAGCTTTTCAACTGCAAAACTTAACCAACTTTTTAAATCACTACTCATCTTATCTTCATACTTTAAGCTAAATGGAGTATGAAGTAGTGAGCAAGATGAAGAGATAATGATATCCTCTTTTGGAATAGTTTGTGAAATCTCTTTTAAAAGCTTAATACTATTTTGTATATCGTTTCTCCAAATATTTCTACCATCAACAACTCCAGCAATCAACTTTTTACCACTATTGGCTATAAGATCTAAAGATTTTAAATTCTCTTTGCCATATAAAAAATCTAGTCCAATATAATCGACTAAAGAGTTTACTAAAACTTTTGTAGCCTCATTTGAGTGATCAAAATATGTTATAACAGCAATTTTTAAATTTTTTGAGATAGAGCCAAATTTATCATATACTATTTTTAATAAACTAAGCACTCTAGTTTCATTATCTTTGGCAAAAATCGGCTCATCAAATTGGATAACTATCTGATCATCAAGTGTTGAAATCTCTTTTAAAAGCTCTTCGTATATAGGAAGAATTTTATCTATAAGCTCATAAGTATCACCACCATCAACCCTTTTTGAAAGAGCCAAAAATGTTATAGGTCCTATTAAATTTATCTTTGTTTTAAATCCATGATCTTTTGCCTCTTTATACTCATTTATGATTTTTGAGCTATTTAATTTATACTCATCCTCTAAAGATAGCTCAGGTACTATATAGTGATAATTTGTATTAAACCACTTTGTCATCTCCATAGCGACTCTTAAACTATCTCCTCTTGCCATAGAGAAGTATAGTTCATGATCTTTTAAATCTCTAAATCTTTTTGGTATAGCATTTAGCATGATAGCAGTATCTAACATATTATCATATAGACTAAAATCATTTGAGCTAATATACTCAATGTGAGATTTTTTTTGATAACTCCAGTGTCGCAATCTCAACTCTTTAGCTACCTTTTGAACTTCACTAAATGGACACTTTTTTGCCCAAAAACTCTCTAAGACTTTTTTTAACTCTCTTTGTTCTCCAATTCTTGGAAAACCTATTACATAACTTTTAGACACTATTTTATCCTTTGAATTTTTTTTATAAATTTTAATTTTAATTTTGGTATTTGGTTAATTGGTGGATAAAATTGGAGGATGAATGCCAGTTCTTCTAAATGCAAAATATGTAGTATAGTAAGGACATCTAGGGATAAATGTGTAAATTTTTAAACTAAGTATCGTTTTTAGTTTATCAAAATGGCTACAATGACAAGGTTTAGAGTTAGATATAATAAAAGAGGACAAAACATCCAGTGGCGGATCAGTCTCACTGATGGTTTTTTCCTCTTTTTCAAAACTCTCTTTTTTGGATAGATATATGATCTTTGTTATGCTTTGTACTCTATTTTGAACACTATAGGCTAAAATGGCAGCAAGTGTAAAATATCTTTTTCCAAAACCTTTTGGTGCTTTCACTCTTTTTCCTAATTTATTGAGTATCTTCTTTTTTATTCTCTAAGCTTAGCTCATCCTCTTTTGGACATCTTGCTACACTTGCAACTGTATCTGAGCCATCAACTCTAACAACTATAACACCACTTGTATTTCTACCAGCCTTTCTTATACTTTGCATATCTACTCGAATCATTTTACCACTACTTGTAAGAGCCATAAGATCTTTATTTTCATCAACTAAAACAACCCCTACTAAATCTTTTGTTTTTGGTGTTAATTTCATAGCAATTACACCTTTTCCACCCCTTTTTTGCTCTCGATATTCATCTGCGGTTGTTCGTTTTCCTATACCTTTTTCACTAATTGCTAAGATCTCTTGAGACTCATCTTTGATTACAATTGCACTTACAACTTCATCATTTTTCTCTTTAAATCTAATAGCAGTTACACCTCTAGCAGCTCTTCCAATTTCTCTCGTATCTTCAACCAAAAATCGAATACAGATACCTTTTTTGGTAGCAACAAATAGATTTTTATCACCCTCATAAACGATAGCTGAATCAACAAGCTCATCATTTTCATCTAGTGTTATAGCCTTTACTCCAACTGAACGAATATTTTTAAACTCACTTAAATTTGTTCTTTTGACTACTCCATTTTTTGTAAAAAATGCTAATGATTTGCTTGGGCTAAAATCTGTTGTAGGGATAATGGCTCTAATTTTTTCATCAGGTTGTAAATTGATTAGATTTACGACCGCTTTTCCTTTTGCAGATCTTCCACCCTCTGGAATTTTATATACTTTTAGCCAATAAAGTTGTCCAAAGTTGGTTACAAACATGAGTGTATCATGTGTATTTGATACAAAGAAGTTCTCTATAAAATCATCCTCATAAGTTGTAAGAGCAGTTTTTCCTTTGCCACCTCTGTTTTGTTTCTCATACTGTTTTAGTGGTACTCGTTTGATATATCCTCTATGAGTTATAGTAACAACCATAGGCTCATTTGGGATCAAATCTTCTATATCTATCTCATCATAATCTTCAACAATTTCAGTTTTTCTTGGAGATGAAAATTTATCTTTTATTTGAATCAACTCCTCTTTTATGAGATTATTTAAAAGTGTTTCACTCTTTAGTATAGCACTAAGCCTATCTATCTCTTTTCTAAGTTCGTTTAATTCAGCTTCAATTTTATCTCTCTCAAGTCCAGTTAATCTTTGTAGTTTCATATCCAAAATTGCAGAAGCTTGTACAACAGATAGAGCAAAATTTGAAACTAACGCCTCTTTGGCTTCATTTGTATCTTTTGATGCTCTAATTATTTTTATAACTTCATCAATATTATCAAGAGCAATTTTTAACCCTTCTAATATATGTGCTCTTGCTTTAGCTTTTTCAAGCTCAAATATAGTTCTTCTAATGATTATGGTTTTTCTATGTGATAAAAATAGATTTAACAGTTCAGCCAAAGTAAATATTTTTGGCTCTTTATTGTGTATAGCCAATAAAATGATACCAAATGTCATCTCCATAGATGTGGATTTAAAGAGATTATTTAGTACAATATCAGCCATTGCATCTCTTTTTAACTCTATAACAACTCTAATCCCCTCTCTATCACTCTCATCTCTAATTTCACTAATACCATCTATCTGTTTTTCACGAACCAAATTTGCACTATTTTCTATAAACTTTGCTTTATTGACTTGATATGGAAACTCATCTATAACGATAATATCTTTAGATCCTTTTTTCTCTATATGAGTTTTTGCTCTTATCTTAACTCTTCCTCTACCAGTTGTATAGGCATCTTTGATACCTTTTTTACCATAAATTACACCTGCAGTTGGAAAATCTGGTCCTTTTACAAACTCCATAAGATCTTCACTAGTTGCTTCTGGGTTATCAATCATGTATAAAAGTGCATCTATAAGCTCATCCAAACAGTGTGGTGGAATATTTGTAGCCATACCAACAGCAATACCACTTGATCCATTTAGAAGTAAATTTGGCACTCTTGCAGGTAATACATCAGGTTCACTCATAGAATCATCATAGTTTGGAACAAAATCAACAGTATCTTTATCTATATCTCTTAACAACTCTTCTGAAAGAGAGGTCATTCTAGCTTCTGTATATCTCATAGCAGCTGGATTGTCACCATCGATTGATCCAAAGTTTCCTTGACCATCAATTAGCAAATGTCTCATAGAGAATGGTTGAGCCATACGAACTAGTGCATCATATACAGCATTATCACCATGTGGGTGGTATTTACCTATAGTATCACCCACAATTCTTGCCGATTTTTTATATGGAGCACGAGAGTTTAAGTTTAACTCATGCATAGCATAAAGAATTCTTCTATGAACCGGTTTTAATCCATCTCTTGCATCAGGAAGTGCTCTTCCTATAATAACGCTCATAGAATAATCTAAATAACTTGTTTTGATAGAATCCTCTATCAAAATTTTATCTACTTCCTCTTCATCTTTCATCAAAGAACCTCACAATTGTATAGTTTATTTTATTTTACCTAAATGGTGCTTATAAGTTTTTTGCATCTGCTAAAGTTAGTGCAAATATGGGTTTTGCCCCATGTTTTTTGACAACACTTTTTGCTTCTAAAATTGTTGTAGTTGTAGTTACAATATCATCTACCAAAATAACATCAATATCTCTTTTAAAAGTGTATATAAAATCTCTAGGATGTTTTAATCTATAATCCAAACTTTTACCAGAATAACTAATACTATTTTGTGACTTTAAAGTATTAAAACAAGGTTTTATGGAGGGTGATTTTAAAGCTTTTGTTAATATAGCAGTATGAGAGTATCCATATCTTACATGATCATCAATTGCCAACGCATAAACACTATTACTAAAGCTAAAATTTTTGGCAAAATGTTTAAATGAGTTTTTAGCCAAAATGGTATATACAAATGATCCTAAATATGTATGTTTTGTTTTTAATAAATCTTCAATATCGCTATATTTATAAAAGCTATATATCTTAAATCCATCTGGTAAAGTTCGTGTTGAGAGATTTGGTTTTAGCAAGAGTTTTTGGCATTTTTTGCATATGATAGGTAGTGAAAACCTTTTGCAAGTTATACACTTTATCATGTAGAGATCTCAAAACAGAGAAAAATCTCTGTTTTGAATTTTAGTATGAGACACCTAAAGATTTTAGTGTTTGAAGTGTTAGTGCACCAGTTGGAAGACCTTTTGATTTTTGATAAGATCTAACAGCAGCTTTTGTTAATGGACCATAAATTCCATCAATTGGACCTTTATAGTGTTTACCCAACGCTCTTTGAAGCTCTTTTACTATATTTGTATTTATATTTGTTTGACAAAGAATTGGTTGCCATTTAAGTACAGCATCACTTACTTTTACTCTTTTTGTTACCATTTGATACTGTGCAGGAATAGTAGTTTTAACAGTAGAGGCAGGTTTTACAAGTTTTTTTACTTTTATAGTCTTATAAACTGCTGGAATTGGCACCTTTTTTGTTGAGGCTGGTTTAGCTACTACCCTTTTTGTAACAGTTTTATAAACCGCAGGAACTGGAATAGTTTTTGTTGTAGCTGGAGTTTTTAAAACTCTTTTTTTAACAGTTTTATAAACAGGCGGAACCTCTACTAAACACATAATCTCACCAGTTGCAGCGTCAACCTTTTCAATTGGACCTTTTCCTTTTTTCCAAGTTGTATAACCGGGTTTAACTAGAATTTTTTCAGTTACTGTTTCATAAACCGCAGGAACTTTTTTAATAATTTCAGTTGCTGGTTTAACTAGAATTTTTTCAGTTACTGTTTTGTAAACTGGAGGTATAGGAACTAACTTTTCACTAGCCTCTTTTACAAGTATTTTTTGATTCTCCCAAGCATATTGTGCAGGTATAATTTTAATCTTTTCTCCAGCCTCTTTTTTTAATACTTTTACTTTTTCAGTCTTATATTTTGCTGGAATTAAAACTCTAGCATAGCACTCACCCGGTTTTGCATTTGGTGGATATAACTCATTTTTACTGCTCACTCTTGTAGTTTGAGTCGGAGCTGGAACCTCTTTTGTTACAACTTTGACTATCTGTTTAGCAGATTTTGCTTTTTCAAGCTCAGCCTCTAATTTTTTGATCTGTTGATCTTTTTGATCTAATGCACTCTTTGCACTGCTAACTTTACTCTTCTCTTCAGCCAAAATTTTTGAACACTCAGCAACACTTCCGCACTCACCAGTAGCCGAAGCAACCTCATTTTTATAAGCACAACCACTCAATAATATAGCAGCTAGTGCCGAACTCAAAACAGAATTTTTTATGGTAAAAATTCCCATATACACTCCTTAAAAATATAGTATATTTACATCTTAGCATAATAGTTATAAACTATTAGCATTTATTAGATGTATAAAACGAGGTGATTATATAAAAACTTAACCACTTAACAAATAAATAAATATTATAAATTATTTTATTTAATGTTATCTTAATTTATAGATATTTAATATGAAGTTTATGTTAAGTGTGTTTTCTTTAGATTCAAGAACTATTGGAAAATCTATCTTTATTATATTGTGATAGGTTTGTAATTTATCAATAAACTGATAAAATTTAACTGGTGTTTTAGTGTTTGAAGTTGCACTAAATTGATAAACACTAAAACCATACTCATCACTATAAAAATCATTTTTTACTAGTTTGACATTATCAAAAAACTCTTTTGCAAAATTGATAAACTCAATTTCATTAAAATCGTTCTCAAATGCAGATATAATTTTCTGTTTTTTTGTTTTTAACTCTTCAATTTTATTAGAAAGTGTCTGTTGCTCTTGTAAAAGTACTTGATTTTGTTGCAAATACGCCTCATATGCACTCTTTTTTGCACGATACTCTTTGATCTTTGGACCAATTAAAAAAAATAGAAAAAATACAAATATCACTAAAAAGATCAACAAAAAGATCAAAAATTTAATCAAACTGTTTTTATTTGCTTTTGCCATATTAGATGTAGCTACCTATTTTCGATTTTATTGGTTGAGACAAAGTTATACCAACCCTTTTTTTTAAGATAAAATTTTACTTGACTTTTACTAAAAATTGATCTCAAAGGAGGATCTAAAAGCATATTATAAGCATTTTTTGATGGTGTCTCGCCATATAAAATCAATCTATTATCTTCCATAAAAACTTTATTTAGAGTGATTTGATCTGGAATTAAATCAAAAAGATTTTTAATACTATTTTTAAGCATCATATTTGAAGATTGAATGTCATTAAAAAGCTCTTGTTGCATTTTTAAAATTTTATACTCATTCTTAATGCTCTCAAATGACTGTTTTTGCTTAGTAATATCTTGTGAACTATTCTCAAGCATTTTAATATAAAAAGATGTTTTATATGAGATAAAATAATTAAACGCCACCAAAATAGCCACTACTATAGCAATAAACACTAACCAAGAAGAGGATAAAGTGTCTAAAATGGCTTTTTTTCGCGGTTGGATAAAACTATACTTCAACCAAAAACCTCTTTTGCGGCAAGCTCAATAACAGCATTTTTAATATTCACTTTTTCTAAACTCACATTCAAAAGGAGCTGGTTTTCCATATAATCAATAATATCTTGACTCATGCTATTATCATCATAAATCTTTACATCTTCTATAAAATCGCTATCATATAACTCATTAGAATAAAACTCTTTTATTGCAGCATTTAAATACTTGATATATCTCTCATCTTTTGCAAAAAAGTGTACACTATTATCGACTAGCTTCTCTTTATTATCATCTGGTATATCTTCTAATACTTCATCTACCACCTCATCATCTAATTTTTCATCAATTTCAAGCTCTTCAAGCTCTTCAAACTCCTCTTCTTTAGACTCATCTTCATAATCTGTATATAGTAAGTTCTCCTCTTTTTCTATATTAAAAAATGAACCAAATAAAAGATTATTATCTTTTATAACCATTAGTGTAAAAGTGTTTGTAGTATTTAATATATACATCTTTGGTTTATCACTATTTTCATCTTTTCTATAAAAATCCAATACCAAAAAAGGAGAAAAGATAAAATCAATTCCAACTTTACTAAAAGTTTTATCAAGCCATTTTATATCTATATTTGAGGCATATGCCAAATATTTATTGTTTACACAAACAGTTTTTATACTATTTTTATCGATATTAAACTCTTCAAGTTTACTCTCATCACATCCTGGAATTACACCTTGAGCTGGAGTATTTAAAAAGAGTGCTATATAGGTATGTTTGTAGTTTTCTTGCAATTCGTTTAAAAATGCAACCACTTCACCACTTAATTCATCTTTTGATTTAATCTCAAAAAATGTCTCTTCTATTAAATCAACCTCACCATTTTTGATAATTTTTTGTTTGATTTTACAAAACTTTTCTTCTATGACTACTGCTATAAACTGATTTGTAAGCCGTTTTTTAAATGATCTAAAGAAACTCATTTGACTCCCCACACAATGGATGCGATTTTTGATAATTTTTTATTTTGACCAAAGAGCTAAGCTCTGTATAAATTTGTGTACTCTCTAAAGAGTTGTGTCCAAGTAGCTGACTTACATCGGTTATTCTCGCTCCGCTATTTAGCAAATCGGTTGCAAATGAGTGACGAAGTTGATGAGGAGTAACCTTTAAGCCAATCTCCTTGAAGATTTTATTTACTCTGTATCTTAACTGATTTTCGTTTAATTTCTTGTTATTTTTTTCAAATATATAAACTTTTTTATAATTATCATTCAAATAATTTAAAACTTCATTTTTTATTTGAGGTAAAAGTGGAATTTGACGAACTTTATTGCCTTTTCCTTTAACATATATCCAGTCATTTTGTATATCAGTTTTTTTTAAATTTGATAACTCACAAATTCTAAGCCCTAATGAATATAAAAGCAATATTATGATTTTATCTTCTTGCTCTATTTTGCTTAAAATCTCTTTAATATATGCAAAAGGTATAGGTTTAGGAAGTGTTTTTGGAAGCTTGATTGACTCATCTGCTAAGAGCTCTATTTTGATAGAGTTATCTTTTAAATATGTAACAAAACTTTTGATTATTGAGATCTTTTTGTATATGGTTTTTTTATGTTTAGTGATTAATTTAACTCTATAAGGTGTTAAATTTATTATATATTTTTGATCTTCACTCTTTTGAATATCAATAAATTTTAATGCTTCATTTAAGTTTAACTGATAAGTTCTTATACTATTTGGTGAGTAGCCTCTCATCTGTAAATAGTGTAAAAATTCATCAATTTTCTTCTGAAAAAAGCTCTTCATGTATCTTTTTAAATTCCAGATATCTTTTTTTGACAGCTTGTTGTAAACTTTGATCGGTCATAATGTTTGCACCAAGCTTATTATATTTTGCTATCATCACTTCACAAATCATCTTAATTTTAATCTTATCACGATTAGAGAAATCACTTTTTTTGCTCAAAGTTTTGATAATCTCTAAATATTTATGTGATTCTTGTAAATAATCAACCAGTTTTGCTGAAATTTTACTCTGAGTTATAATCGAAAATGCCATTTTATTATAAGGATCAAGCTCGTATGCCTTTTTTGCTAAAGTTTTTGCATCTGTATAATCACCCATTAGATATTTTACTTTTGCCTCTAAAGATAACTTATATGAATCACTACTGCTATAATATACTATAATTATTACAACTATGATCGATAATAGCCCAAAAAGAAATTTAAACATATCTCCAAAGCCTCTGTTTTATCAACTCTTTTGCCTCTTCTTTAGTTTTATCTTGTAATGAAAATGGTTCACTTGCATAAAAATCGATACTCGAAAATGGTTTTGGAATGATAAATTGATCCCAACTATTTAATCTCCAATATGATGATATTTTATAATTAAACGCCATAATCTTTAATCCTTTTTTTTGTGCAATTGCAACAATTCCATCAGCAACTGAGTGTCTAGGACCTCGTGGACCATCTGGTGTAATAGCTATAGAGTGATTAAGATCTATCTTTTTAAAGCTCTCTTTTAAAGCTTTTATACCACCTTTTGAGCTGCTACCTCTAATAGCTTCAAATCCAAAAAAACTTACACTTTTGGCTATCAACTCTCCATCAAAATGGTTACTTATGATTATCGATATTTTAGCATTTTTGAAAATTTTTTTATATAAAAATGGACTCATTAATATATTTTCATGCCAAAATGCTACTATATAGGGCTTTTTTATCATATTTTTGGGTACATGATATCTCTTTTTGCAACTTAGGTATAAAAACCACATAAAAAGATATGCAATAGGTGGGATAATAGATAGTAAAACTCTTCTTTTAAAGGAGATCTGCATAGAGTGCGGTTCTTCTTGCTTGAGTAATTTTTACAGGCAATATTTTACCAAGTAAACTTTCAGTAGCTTTTGTTAATATCATGTAGTTATTATCACTTCTTCCAGCAATAAATCCATCACTTTTTACTTCATCAAAATAGACTTCATAAACTTTTCCAATTTCATTCTCAACTATCTCATCAATCATAGCAGTATGAAGATCTTGTAGTTTTTTTAATCTTTGTGAAGCGATATTTGGATCTACTTGATTTTCAAAAGTGGCAGCTTTTGTAAGAGGTCTTGGAGAGTATTTAAAACTAAAAATTTGATCAAATTTAACCTCTTTTATAACTTCTAGTGTCTGTTTAAAATCCTCTTCACTCTCACCCGGAAAACCTACAATTATATCGGTTGAAATTCTTACATTAGGTACTAACTCTCTAAGTTTTTTTGCACGATTTAAAAACCACTCTTTTGTATAGCCTCTTTTCATCTGTTTTAAAATCTCACTCGATCCACTCTGTAGTGGCATATGCATCGATTTGCATATTTTTGGATTTTTTGCAAAAACATTTAAAAATTTATCATCCATATGGAGTGGGTGAGGGGAGGTAAAACGAACTCTTTTAACTTGATCAATTTCACTAATCATCTCTAATAAATCAGAAAAGTCTATCTTTTTTTCACTTTTACTAAAGTTTTTTCCATAATTATTAACATTTTGACCAAGTAAGAATATCTCTTTAGCCCCACTTTTGGCAGCCTTTTTTGCTTCATTTACTATCAGATCTGGAGGAATTGATATCTCTTCTCCTCTTGTGTGAGGAACTATACAAAAGCTACACTGTTTATCGCACCCTATAGATATATTTATAGATGCCTTATAGGGTGAAGTTCTAAAATCTCCAAAAGTGTAATTACTCTCATCATAATTGATATCCACCTCTACAGCTCTTTTTTGATTTAATACTTGTGTAATTTTTGAAACATTTCTAGCCCCTAAAACAAAATCAACATAAGGAGCTCTTTTGATAATTTCATCCCCTAAATGACTAGCAGTACATCCACAAACTCCAATTTTTGCATCTTTTTTTTTCTGTTTGTTAAATTGTCCAATCTCTGAGAATAGTTTTTGTACAGGTCTTTCTCTAACACTGCAAGTGTTGATTAAGATCAAATCTGCATCTTTTGGATTATTTGTTAAATTATAATTCTCCTCTTTATTAAGTTGTGCAATCATATGCTCACTATCGCGAACATTCATAGCACATCCTAAAGTTTGAATAAATAACTTTTTACTCAATCTAAACCTTATAATATATGTACTTCATAGATATAATCACTATCATCTAACCCATACTTAACCTCTTTTAGATACACACTTGAGCCTTTATCTTCAAAATATTCAACCAGTTCAACCAAATCTTTATGAGCATTTGATTGATCAAAGTAAAATATTTTTTGTCCATTTTCTTCTAAATCTTGCTCTATATCTTTTAAAGTTATAGTTTTTGGTTTGTGATCCAATGCATCTTTTGCTAAAATAAGCTCCATGTATAAACCTTTTTAATAAATTAATTTATGAGTATATCACCTTTTTAATAAGAAAATTATTAGATAATTTAGAACGATTTAAGTAGTTATCATGTACAATCAAACTCCTGCTAACTTTAATCATTTTTTACCCTTTATTATGTTATTGTTGCAGAACGAAGACTTTAGGAGATTTTTTTGGAAAAGATAGTAGATATTATAGAGTCCATTGCCCATGAGAAAGGATTAAAAATTGAAGATGCCAAAGAAGCGGTATCTACTGCACTTATAAAAACTGCCAAAAGAGTTTTTGGACAAGAGTATGAGTATATAGCAAATTTAGATGAAAATACAAAACAGTTATCGCTTTTCCAAAAAGTACAAGTTGTTGCAGATGATGATGAAAGAGTTAAAAAAGAGAGTGAGAAATATATATCACTTACTCAAGCAAAAGAGGTTGATCCAAATGTTGATATAGATGATGATCTCACATATGAACTCTCACTTGATAATCTTGGAAGAACTGCTGCTGCGATTTTATATAAAGAGTTGGAGTTTCATATAAATAGAGTTTTAGAAAATAATATTTTTCAAAGATATAAAAATCAGGTAGGTAAGATTGTAACAGGTACAGTCACTAGTGTTGATAGTGATGAAAATACATATATAGAGATCAATGAAGTAAGAGCAATACTGCCTAAAAAAAATAGAATCAAAGGCGAAAAATTTCAAGTAGGTGATGTTGTCAAAAGTGTTGTAAGAAAAGCTTTTATAGATAAAAAAATGGGGCTTCAAATTGAGTTATCCAGAACTAGCCCAAAATTTTTAGAGAAGATGCTAGAGCTTGAGGTACCAGAAATCAAAGATGAGATAGTAATTATTCACAATAGTGCAAGAATTCCAGGAGAAAGAGCAAAGGTTGCTTTATCTACAATTAGTCCTAGTGTTGATCCAGTTGGAGCTACAGTTGGTACAAAAGGTGTTAGAATTAATGCTGTTAGTAGTGAATTAAATGGAGAAAATATAGACTGTATTGAATACTCAACCACTCCCGAAAAATTTTTATCAAGAGCTCTCTCTCCAGCTTTGATTAGTGGTGTTAAAATAGAAGATAAAAAAGCGATCATTTCACTTCCATCTGATCAAAAATCAAAAGCTATAGGTAAAAGTGGAATAAATATTAGATTAGCTTCTATGCTTACTGGATATGAGATAGAGTTAAATGAGACTTCAAAAGTAGCCAGTACAGATAACAACTCATCTATTAGTAATCCTGATGCACTTAAAGCTCTTTTTGGGGATTGATTTAATATAATCATATCATGTATATGATAGATAAAGATGAAAGATTACCATCTATAAAAAGTGCTGGTTTAATAATTAGACCAAATTCTAAAAACCTATACCAAAAATACCAAAGATTAAAAGATGCTCTATGCAAACATAACATTCAACTGTTGGTTGAAAATAGTAGTGCAGATCAATTGGGTATTTTAGGAGTTGATCAAGAGATCATGTTTAAACAAAGTGATATTTTGATCTCAATTGGAGGAGATGGAACATTAATTTCACTAGGTCGTAAAAGTTATCTGTACAATAAGCCAATTTTAGGGATAAATGCAGGAAGACTTGGCTTTTTAACAGATATCAAACCAGATGAGATAGAGAGTTTTATAGATAAGTTGGCAAATAATCAATACAGAATAGATCACAGAATGGTTTTAGAAATAGAGCTATGTTTAGGTGATGATTGTAAAAAGTTAATTGCACTAAATGATATAGTATTTTCAAGACCACTAGTTCAAGGTATGATAAGTATAGACGCATATGCTAGTGCAAAACAGACAAATAAGACAAAAAAACATTTAAATAGATATTATGGTGATGGCTTAATTGTATCAACTCCATCTGGATCAACCGCTTATAATCTCTCAGCTGGAGGTCCTATTATTTTTCCACTAACTAGAGCTTTGATTTTAACACCCTTGTGTCCTCACTCATTAACCCAAAGACCATTAGTGTTACCGGCAGATTTTGAGGTAGAATTTAGCTCAAACGACGAAGCTATCATAATGATAGATGGACAAGATATCTATAACATGAAAGATTTTGACTCTATAAAAATAAAAATAGCAAAAAATGGTATTAGAATGATTCATAGATTGGAGCATAACTATTTTGATGTTTTAAAAGAGAAACTCAGTTGGGGTAGTGAGTGATAGATAGATTTTATTTAAAAGAGTATTTGAGCTTTAAAGAGCTCTCTTTAGAATTTAGTGAAAATTTAATCATATTTAGTGGTGCTAGTGGAGCTGGTAAATCTATACTTATGGAAGCACTCTTATCTCTGTTTGGTTTAAAAGATTCTAATGCAAAAGTTTTAGAAGCATCTATATCAAAAAAAATAGACTTTTTAGACTCTGGTATCGAAAATGATGATACAAATATCTTTAGAGTAAATAGAGATAAATCCAAAGGATATTTTATAAACAATCAACAAATTTATAAAAAAAATATCAAAGCTATTAGCTCAAATTTTATAAAGTATCTATCACTAAGAGAGTTTGATGAGTTTGAAAATGAGAGGCTATTAACACTTTTAGATGCTATCTGTTTAAAAGAGAACAGCTCATACAAAAAGATTTTAGATAAATTTAAAAATGATTTTCAAAATTTAAAAAATAGCCTAAAAGAGTTAAAAGAGATAGAAGAAAAAGAGAGAGAGATAATTGATTTAAAAGAGTTTGCAGAGTTTGAAATCTCCAAAATCAAAGAGATAGATCCAAAACCAGATGAGTATGAAGAGCTCTTAAGTGCTAAAAAAGAGCTTTCAAAAAAAGAGAAAATTGAAAATGCTATACAAAATGCGAGTAAAATTTTTGAATTTGAATCAGATGTATGGGAAGTATTAAACTTATTAGAGCTTGATGGATCATTTTTTGATGAGAGTATGAATGAGTTAAAAGTTATATTTGAAAATGCAACTTCAAGAATGGATGAACTAAGTGAGCTTGATATAGAGTCCATTTTAACAAGATTGGAAAATTTATCGTATCTTAAAAAAAAGTATGGATCGATTGAAGAGTCTTTAGAGTTTTTGAAAAAAAGAGAGCTTGAGCTACAAAGTTATGAAAATATAGAGTTTGAAAAAACAAAACTACTATCAAATATAAAAAAATTACAAACTGAAGTCAAAAAAAGTGCAGATGAGTTACATCAAAATAGAAAAAAAGCTCTCTTAATTTTAAATTCAAGAGTAGAGTATTATTTAAATCTTTTGTATCTTGAAAAAGTTGAGTTAAAATTGACAAAAATAGATCTACATGATTTAGGGTATGATGAGATAAATGTCTCTTTAAATGGTGTTGAGTTAAACAAGATAAGCTCAGGTGAATTAAATAGACTAAGACTTGCATTTTTAGCCTCTTCTAGCGAATTTATAAAACCAGATGGTGGAGTTTTGATACTTGATGAGATAGATGCAAATTTAAGTGGTAAAGAGTCTATGAGCATTGCAAAAGTTTTACTAAAACTCTCACAAAATTATCAAATTTTTGCAATAAGCCATCAACCACAACTCTCATCAAAAGCTAAAATGCACTTTTTGGTTTATAAAGAGAATAATATATCAAAAGTAAAACTTTTAAGCAAAGATGAGAGGCTAAAAGAGCTTTCAAGAATGATTAGTGGAGATAAAATTAGTGATGAAGCATTAAATTTTGCTAAAAGTTTAATGGCATGATTTGATTTCACTTTTTTTAAATAGTGGTTTTATCAAAAAATATCCCATCATAAGTAGCATAATAATCGAAGCTAATGTATAAATCCCACTTAAATCTTCATGATGTTTTACTATATTTGTGATATTCATCTTATCCATAAAAACATCAAGTAAAATAGCAAATAAAAAGGATAAAACCGAGATAACACTCATATAAATAATTAGCGATTTTTTACCAAGTGTTTTATAAACTACTCCCATAGTTACGCTATTTGTAGCAGGTCCAGCAGTTAAAAATATAAAACCAGCCCCAGGACTCATCCCCTCAGCCATCAATGCTGCTGCAATTGGCAATGATGAGGTAGCACAGATATAAAGAGGAAGTGCTAAAAGCATAATAAGCAGATATGTTAAGTATTGGTTTTCAAATATTAAATTTGCATACTCTTTTGGCATAAAAGTCATAAAAAGTGCCCCAGCAATTAATCCAAAAAATAGTGGTTTTGCCATATCACCAAAAAGAGTATTAAAAGCATAATCAAATACACCTTTGAGACTAAATTTTTTACGCTTATTTTCACCCGCACCCACACTTGCATTACTGCACACACTTCCACTCTCACCCACACCTACACCACTATTACAACAACAACTTTTTGTCTCATTTTTAGGTATCTTCTGTTTTAAAGCTTCATCCTCTTTATCAAATATATTTGAAAATATTCCAGCACAAATTGCTATAATCATAGAAGATATAACTCTATAAATTGTAAAAATCCAACCAAAAAATCCAAAAGTTGCCATTATAGAATCAACTCCAGTTATAGGAGTTGATATAAGGAAGCTCTGAACTGCTCCTTTACTAGCCCCCTCTTTTTTTAGTGAATTTGCTAGTGGAATGACACTACATGAACAAAGAGGTAGAGGAATTCCAAAGAGTGTAGCTTTAATAACAGCCAAATTTGATCTCTCACCCAAATGTTTAGATACAAAATCATCAGGAATTATCTGTTTTAACACTCCAGCAAAAAAAAGACCAACAAGTATATATATGGCCATAGCGTTTGAAAGTTGCAAAAAGTTACTCAAAAATTGATTTAATATTTCAATCATTAAAAAAAAGCCCTAGTTTTTTTAAATTTATTTGTATAATAGTCGATTATATCTTAATAGCTTTTAAAAATAAGGGATAGTATTGCTTGAGAGGATATTACAACCGGTAGTAGTGTTTATGAATAGACTATCATACAAAAAAAAGTTATCTGTTTTTTTTGTGATTATGTCTCTTCCTATGATGGTATATACTATCTTTAGTTTTTTAGAGGTTCTTGATCAAAAAAAGATAATGCAAACCAAGATTGAGGGGCTAGAGTATAATCAAGTCTTTTCTAAACTTCTTTTGAATTTTCCAAAACATAGAGGAAGTCTTAATGGCTATTTAAATGGCTCAAAACTTTTTAAAGACAATATTTTAGAAATTGAAAAAGAGATAGATTCTAATCTTCACACACTAAAAGAGATCGATAAACAAAATTGGAATTTATATAAAAATAGTAACATTTTCAATATAGTCGATCAAATGTGGCAATCTCTTAAATTAGAAAATATAACAAAGAGTACAGATAGTGGTTTAATTTATGATAAACATACAAAACTTATTAAGATTCTTCTTAGTGAGATGGTAAGAATTTCAAAAATAATTGGCATTGAAGAGACCCAAAATGTAACACTACATGATTTAGAACTCTATATTTATGATAAATTGCCATATTTGGCTGAGTATGTTGGACAAGCTAGAGGCTTGGGTGTTGGAATACTATCGAAAAAATCAAAAACATTAAAAGAGTCCAAAGAGAGTGTTTTTTTATATGGAGCAATTAAATCCACTATTGATAGTATGAAAAATATCAATAAAGGTTTAGTTAGATTAACAAATGACTATTTAACTACAATAAATAACTCTATTATCAATCAAAAAAACTTATCTCTTGATCCTAAAAGCTTTTTTTTACAAGGATCTATGGTTATAAATGAGATTTTTGATCTACATGATAAATTAATTCAACAGTACAAAAAAGATATATATCAAAAAGTTTCCAATCTTGAGAAAAATATTTTTCAATTTGCTATGATGAGTGTTTTTCTCTCTCTTCTTTTACTATATCTATTTGCTGCATTTTATAAATCGATTATGAATGGTTTGCAAGATTTACAAGATCTATCTATAAAACTCTCAAAAGGTGAGATGGATTCTACAATATGTTGTCAAACAAATGATGAGTTGGCTGATGTTTATAGAGCTTTTGAGTTGATGCATCATGAGATAAAAGCAAATACTTCATTTTTAAATAGTTATAAATTGGCAATAGATTCAAGCAGTATCGTCTCAATGACTACTCCTCAGGGTATGATAACCTATGTCAATGAGACATTTTGTAAACTATCAGGCTATAGTAAAGAGGAGCTTTTGGGAAAACCGCACAATATAGTAAGACATCCAGATATGCCAAAAGATACCTTTTATAATATGTGGCAAACAATAAAATCAAAAAAGATTTGGAAAGGAATTGTAAAAAATAGAGCAAAAGATGGATCAAGCTATTTTGTAAATGCTACTATTATTCCAATTTTGGATGAAAATGGTGAAATTGTAGAGTTTATCGCAGTAAGACATGATGTAACTGAGCTTGAAAACAAAAAAGAGGAGTTAAAAAAACAGCGAATTGATCTTTTGACAAATCTTTATAATCGCAATCAAATGCTTCTTGATATTCAAAAGATGAGAAATCCCGTGCTAATGCTTGTAAATATAAACTCTTTTGGTGAATTAAATGATTTTTATGGAAGTAAAATTGGTGATGAAGTATTGGTAAATATTGCAGATCTATTTTTAAAGATTGCAAAACAAGCTGGTGTAAGTGTGTATAAACTACACGCAGATGAGTTTGCTTTTTTACATGATAGTAAAAACTCTATAAAAGAGAATTATAAAGTATTTATTTTAAAAGTGATTAATTTTATAGAGAGCAATAAAATAAAATGTAGCGATAATGAGATAACAGTTACAATAACAGCTAGTATAGCATTTAGTGATAATAAAAGAGGATTGGATCTTTTGATAGAAGATGCCAATATCGCACTAAGAAATGCAAAATCATCAAATAAAAAATATCTAATCTACAACCACGCAATGAGAGAGAAGAACAATTATGTAAAAAATATGCAGTGTGTTGGAGTGATTAGAGAAGCTATTTTGAATGATCGAATAGTTGTATATTTTCAGCCAATAATTGATAATAAAAGCTCAAAAATCAGTAAATATGAATCGCTTGTAAGACTTATCAAAGATGATGGAAGTGTTGTATCTCCATTTTTCTTTTTAGAGATTGCAAAAAAAGCAAAACTTTATAATACAATTACTCAAATTGTAATTAAAAAATCATTTGAAGCTTTTAGAGATTTAGATTATGAATTTTCTATAAATTTAACACCAGAAGATATACAAGATATACACACAGTCTCATTTATCAAAAAAACATTGAGTAATTTTAGAAATCCCAAAAGAGTTATTTTTGAGATTGTAGAATCAGAAGAGATAAGTGATTATACAGTGGTTGAAAACTTTATCAAAGATGTTAAATCTTATGGTTGTCAAATTGCAATTGATGATTTTGGTAGTGGGTATTCCAATTTTGAGCATATTTTATCACTAGATATAGACTATCTAAAAATTGATGGCTCACTCATAAAAGATATACATAAAGATAAAAATGCCAAAGTAATAACAAGTGCTATAATAGCATTTTCTAAAAAACTAAATAGAAAAACAGTAGTAGAATTTGTACATAATAAAGAGATACACTCTATTGTAAAAGAGTTGGGTGCCGATTATTCACAAGGATTTTATTTAGCCGAGCCAATACCAGTAGAAAAACTTATGAAGCCAAAATATAAAACTTTAGAGTTGCTATCTTTGTAGATACTACCTTTTTATTATCTATTAACTCTTGTAAATTCTTTTTTGATTTTTTAGAAAATAGATACTCGATATCATGTAGAGATTGAGGTCTTCTTTTTAGGGTTTGTAAAATTTGCTCTTTTGTAAAATCTATCTTCTGTTTTGGTCTATTTTTATAAATTATACTAAGTGCTAAATTTTCAAACTCTTTGCTAAGTTTTTTTAAAGTATTAGTATCAACTGCTTCTACATGATAAGCTGAGGGTCTATCGATTGTGCCTAAATCGACTCTATTTGGTTTTATCTTTTGTAATACTCTATTTAACTCTTGCATCTGTTTTGGTGTATCGTTTAAATTTTTAACAACCAAAATTTCAATTACAAGTGACTTATCATAAACTTTTCTAAACTCTATCAAACCATTGATGATATTTTCCAATTTGATATCATGTAGAGGTCGATCAAGTTTTTTAAAAGTACTCTCAATTGCCGAATCTAGTGATAGTTTAACGATATCTATCTTTTTTAAAATATCTTGAATTTTTTTATCAGAAATTGTTGAAGTTTTTGATAAAATTAGCAACTTTTTATCAAATTTTATTTTATTTAATTTATCTACTAAATCATCTAAGTCTTGATAAAGAGTTGGTTCACCATTTGAAGTGATTGTTATAACCTCTATATCTGGAAAC
>JALWLB010000041.1 GCA_027081145.1 Campylobacterales bacterium | reverse complement strand
CAAGTTCGTGTAGAATCTTTACTCAAACGCAGTTTTGGTACACATGAAAATAGAGTAGATTTAGGGGAGGGTTGTGTCTTTGATATTAAAGAGTTGTCTCTAACTAAAAATAAGAAAAAAATAGCTCTTAAGACAAAAGAGTTAAAACTTCTTGCACTTTTTTTGCAACATAGCGATAAACTTTTAGATTATGAAACTATCAATCAAGCATTATGGGAATATGATGAAGAGCCGAGTAATGGCTCTTTACGCACTTACATTAAAAGAATTCGCTCAGTTATAGGAAAGGAGAAGATAGAGACTATCAAAAATATAGGGTATCGTTTTGTTAAGTAGTGAAAAAAAAAGTTTAATACGCTTTTTAATTATCTATTTGACCTCTACTCTTGCACTTTTTTCTTTGGCACTATGGATATTTTATAGTGCTACAAAACACCATTTATTGGATAAACAAAGAGAGTCTTTAAAATATGAGACAGAGAGTATAAAATCTGCACTGCGTTATCTGCATCAATCTAACACATTACCATTAATATACCCTTCTTATTCTAATATCTTTTCTGCAATATTTGATTTGGATAGAAATTATATATTTGGTACTTTTACAAAGTCGATTACTTTAGATGGACAAAGAGATAGTGATACTATTTATTATGAGAGTAAGATTGAACCATATTATCTTGGGGCGGCATATTTACTTACTGCTAAAAAAATAGATTTTTTACCAATTGAAAATCTTAGAATAAATATTTTTCTTTTTATGTTTGCTGCAGTATTATTTTTCTCGGTATTGGGATATTTTTTAGGAAGACTGTTTGTAGCACCGATGCGTGATTCTATCACTCGTATGAATCACTTTATTCAAGATACAACTCATGAACTTAATACACCTATTAGCACTATATTGACCAATATTGAGATGATAGAGACATTTGGTAAACATGAAAAAAAAAGTGCAGAATTAAAACGAATAGAGATAGCATCAAAAACATTGAGTCGTATCTATGATGATTTGATCTATTTAAATTTAAATCATCACTATCATAGAGATATCATTTCTGTAGATATGACTGCATTAGTACAAGAGCGTGTAGTCTATTTTTCGGGAATGATTGAGGCTAAAAACCTAAAACTTGTATTAGAATTAGAAGAAGATATTAGTAAAGAGATGGATAAAAATGATGCTTTGCGTTTAATAGATAATCTTATCTCCAATGCTATTAAATATAATAAATATCAAGGTGTTTTGCACATTATATTGACAAAAAATCTATTTGTTGTTCAAGATACAGGAGTTGGTATCTCAAACAAAAATTTAGATGAAGTTTTACATCGTTTTCAACGAGCTAATAAAAGTGAAGGTGGTTTTGGTATAGGACTCAATATTGTAAATCAGGTTGTAAAAAGTTATGCTTATACTTTGAAGATAGATTCTACACTACATGAAGGGACAAAAGTGTGTATTGTATGGTAAAAATAGTTATATTATTGATAATATTAACCATTTCAATGTTTGGAGAAAGTGACAATAGAGATAGTTTAGAAAAAAATTGTCTCTCTTGTCATAAAAAGCAACAGATACCAAGCGTACTTATTTATAGACGATATTTGATGAAGTATAGCACAAAGACACAAATGGAAGAGGCAATGTTTCGTTATTTAAAAAATCCTAAAAAAGAAAACTCTATTATGCCACCACAATTTTTTTTAAAGTTTCCCATGCGAGAGAAAATTGGCTTAGATGATGTGACTTTAAGATATAATATTAGAGCTTATTTGAAAAAGTTTGATGTAAAGCAGTATCTTATAATAGATAAGTAGTTCACTTTATGTTCATATTGACTTGATACTATTTCCTCTGTAATTAAGGAGTCTATATGAAGATAATTTTTTATCTTTTAGTAGTAAGTATTTCAGTTTTTGCAACAACACTTGATGAGTTACTTCAGTATGCTATGCATCATAATAGTACTATAAAGCAAAGTGAAGTCCAAATAGAGCTTTCTGAGTTAAAACAAAAAGAGAGTTATATTCAGCAATATGGTGAATTTAATCTTTTAGGTAACTATATACACTACAATACTGCTCGTACTTTGGCACCATTAACACCAACATCTATAGGTGCTGGTGTACCCATTACAACCTCTAAAGATATTTTTTATGTTGGTGTAAATTATGAGGTATCACTATTTACAGGATACGCACAAACGAGACAAATAGAGATAAGCAATATTACCAAACAAATGGCTGATGCTAAAATGAAACTTACCAAAGAACAGTTAGTTTATAATGTGCGTTCGCTTTATCTATCTATATTGGCACAGCGTGAAATAGTTCAAGCTCAAATGTCCTATTTAAAAGCACTTATGACATTACGAAAGCAGATTGAATATGAAGTCAAACTAGGTAAAAAAGCTAAAATTGATTTACTCAAAGCAAAATCTAATGAGCAGTCTGTACAAACACAAATTGAAGTATTGAAAAATAATATAGAGATTAGCAAAGCAACACTTTCTGTATTGGTAGGAAAAAAAGTTGAAAAACTTGAATTTTTAAAAATAGAAATGACAAAACCTCAATATTCCATAAATAGACTTTATGCTAAGGTAAACAGTTTGACAAAAATAAAAATAGAAGATATGGCTGTGTATAAAGCAGATAAAAATATACAAAAAAGTGAAGCAAAGAAATTACCACAGATAAACTTTTTAATTTTTGCAGGTAAAAATTATGGAGAAGATTTAAAAACAAATGAATGGGATAATAAAACATTATGGCAAGCAGAAATTGGTGTAAAATGGAATATTTTTGATTTTGGTAAACGCGATATTTTTGTACAACAAGCAAAAATAGCTAAATTGGATGCAACTTTCAAGAAAAAACAGACTTTTTTGGATTTGCGTAAACTACTCATAGAAGCCCTTTCAAAAATAGAACAGAGTTATGCTGAATATTTAGGGAATGTTTCACAATTAAAGTTGAGTAAAAAAATTGAAAAGATAGAAAAGGTACGATACAAAAATGGTGTTTCAACATTGAATGATTTTTTGCTTGCAAAGTCTCAAACCCAACTTGTACATGCAAAGATGATTGAGAGCCGTTATAGTTATCAAAAGAGTAAATATTATTTAGAGTATCTATTAGAGCAAGGGGTAACTAAATGAAAAACAAAAAAGTGATTATTGGAATGGTTGTAGTAGTGTTTAGTATAGTTTTAATCATAAATGGAAAAAGTTTACTTGAAAAACGACAAAAAGAAATAGTAAATGCAAAGTTACCTAATATATCGCAAATGAGTGTGCAAGTTGTTAAAGCAAAGCAAGATTACTTGAGAAATTCAGTCTCTTTTTTAGCTCAAGTGGTTGCAGATAAAAGTATCAAACTTTCTACTAAATTCGCAGGGTATGTTGAAAAAGTTATGGTAAAAGAGGCACAAAAAGTTAAAAAGGGGGAGCTACTTGTTGTTATTGATTCAATTGAATTACAATCAAGCCTTAAAGCTCTTGAAGTAACATTTCAAGCCCAAAAATATGATGTACAACTTGCACAAAGTATTTATGCTCGTAATCAAAAACTTTATGATGTAGGAGGGCTCTCAAAAGAGAAACTTGATATTTCTAAAGTAACACTTGAGATGAAACAATCTATGTTAGAAAATACTAGACAAAAAATTGTACAACTGAAACATCAATTGAGTTATTTGAAAATAGTAGCACCTTTTGATGGTATAGTAGATGCAGTGCTACTTCATGAGGGAGACTTGGCAACTGTGGGTAAGCCTATCATATCTATGAGTAATGGAAAAAAGAAATTGCTTTTCTCTTATGCACCAAGCAAAAACAACACTATTGCTAAAGGTCAAATGGTATTTTTTAATGATGAAAAGATAGGATATATTAAATCTATTTATCCAACCTCTAAAAATGGTCTTATTTTAGCAGAGGTAAGTCTTATAAAAATGCCTTCTTATCCTGTAGGGATTAATATCAGTATTGATGTTCTTATAGAAGAAAAATGGGGTTGTCTTTTACCTTCAGATACTCTAGTGCATAAACAAGATGGTACTTTTGTTATGGAGTATAATAATGAGAGTTTTAAACCCATGAAAATAGATGTAGAGATAGAAAAAAAAGATAAAATTATAGTAACACCTTGTCCTAAAAACTTTGTTGCTTTTGGTAATGAAGCTAAGCTTTTAAAACTTCAAGCTTATGATAAAGTTAATATCTTAGGAGAGATAGATGCAAAATGATGCTTCAATAAAAGACTCTCCTACATGGATAGAAAAGATACTTAAAAAACCGCATATTATTATCTCTTTTCTTGCACTTTTTGTAATGGCAGGGATGTTGGGATATGGTAAAATTCATCGTAATCTTTTTCCAAATTCAAACTACCCTGAAGTAGCACTAGTTATTGTAGAGCCAGGAGCCAGTGCTAAAGCTATGGCAAATAATATTGCAGTACCTGTAGAAGAAGAGCTTTATGCACTAGATGAGATACGCCGTGCCTATTCAACTACGATCGATGAAGTGACAGTTATACATGCGGAGTTTGAATATAGTAAAAATATTGATACTGCAGTAAATGATGTGACCAATGCACTCTCAAAAATTCGTGCCAAATTACCTAAAGACATTAAAGAGCCACAAATAATTAAAATTACAGAGGCAACAGCTCCTATATTGGTTGTTGCAATGTCTCCAAAAAAAGATACACACTTAACACTTGAAGATATACGAGATATTGCTTTGGGTGATATAAAACATACTTTACTTAAAACAAAAGGGGTAGCTAATGTGGATATATTTGGTGGCTATGAAAAAGAGTTGCAAATTATTGTAGATAAAGATAAATTGGATAGCTACCATCTCTCTTTGGCTAATGTTATCGCTACAATACAAAAAAATAATAACGAATATGCTATAGGTTTTATCAGCAATGAAGATCATAGATATCTTCTTAAATCTCAAGGTAAACGAGATAAAGTAGAAGCACTTAAATCTTTACCTCTGAGTGCTGAAATAAAGCTTTCTGATGTTGCTAATATCTATTTTGGACATTATGAGAACTCTGCTGCATATTTTGGTAACGGTAAGGCAGCTATTGCTTTGTCTATCCAGCGTTCTATCTCGGCAGATGTGATACAAACCATTGATAAAGTTGAAGAGATATTAGATGAAGTTAAAGCCAAATATCCAAATATCAACTTTGAAGTGAGTGATACACAAAAAGAGATTATTCAACAAAGTACAATAAATATGTTTGATTCTTTGCGTGATGCGATTATTATGTCCACGATTGTTGTTTTTCTTTTTTTGGCATCATTTCGTCAAATTCTTGTGGTGTTGGTAACAATTCCTCTTGTGTATGCTTCTACTATAGCTTTGATGTGGTTAGTGGGTATCGATTTTAATGTGGTAACACTTACAGCTATTATTTTAGCCTTGGGGCTTTTACTTGATGATACTGTTGTTGTAATGGAAAATATTGAAAGGCACTATCGTGAGTTACATAAAGATATCTATTCAGCAGTTTTTGATGGTACAAAAGAGATTATGTTTGCTGATCTTTCTGGTACTATTACAACCATGATTGCTTTAATACCTATGCTCTTTGTTGGTGGGTATCCTCAAACGGTGTTTGCACCATTGGTAGGTACTTTATTGTTGGCACTTGTAGCATCATATATCATATCTATTATTGCTGTACCTCTACTATCTTTGCATATTTTAGCAATACAAAATCCATTATTACTCAAAGTTGAGGGTTGGTTTCATCGTATTATTGGTAGTTTTAATGACTATATTCAAAATTTCTTTGCTACTTTGGTCTCTTTTATTGTAAATTCTAAAAAAATAGGATTCATATCTATCTTTGTCCTAATTGTACTATTTGTAACCTCTGTAAAATTAGTCATGCCAGTAGTGGGTCAAGAACTTATGCCACCAATGGATACAGGAGGTGTTAATATTAAAATTACAACAGATACAAATTTGCCTATAGAAAAGTCTGAAGCTATTATGAAGAGAGTCAATAAGATAATTTATGCACAAGGTAAAGTATTGCGTGTATCAGGAAGTATTGGTTCAGAAGCTGGAGTACTTAGTATCGGTTCTGGTTCAAGCATAAATCACATTTCAATTGTAGCAACTTATGTAGATCGATATAAAAGAGAAGAAGACATTTGGCAGATATCTAAAACATTAAGAGAAGCGATTTTGCAAATACCGAATGTAAAATATGTACAAGTGACACCTTATGGTGCAACAGCACTTGCAAGTATTCGTGCAAGTGTCAATGCAAAGTTAAGTAGTGATGATATAAATTTGCTACAACAAGCAGGAGACAAAGTACAAAAAGCACTTAATCGTACAAAAGGTATTGTTTCTACTGCGACTACTTGGGATATGGATAAGGTGGTATATAATTTAATTATTGATGAAGCTAAAGCATTTAGGTATGGTCTAAATCGTTCAGATATTATTTCACAATTACAACTTGCACTTCGTGGAGTGCCTGTTGCAAGTTTTTCCAAAGTGAATGCAATGGATTATACAGTAAGAGTTTGGTTGCCAAAAAATCAGATAGATAGATTAGAGACTATTTTAACACTATTGATAGATACTAAAGCTGGTAAAATACCCTTAAACAAAATAGCAAC
>JALWLB010000040.1 GCA_027081145.1 Campylobacterales bacterium | reverse complement strand
TTTTATAAATTTTGTTCTATCAAGAGATTTTACAACTTGGCGATTTATCACTATAGATACAACCTAAATAATTTTTCAAGGAACTACATGATAAGAGATTTTAAAATTATCTCTAATTTGCACAATATAAAAAATATGATACAATAATACCCACAATATGTAGTACAAAAGGATATATATGAAGAGTATCGCTATAAGAGATTTGAAAAACAATCCATCAAACATGACTAAGTATTTAGAAAATAATGAGTCAGTTTTTATAACAAAACACTCTAAACCCATAGGTATAACTATTCCATTAAATGACGATACACTATCTCTTGGGCTTAAAAAAGCGGTTGCAATAGAACAGTATAAAAATGGTCTCATATCACTTGGTAAGATGGCAGAGTTTTTAGAGATAAGTAAAAAAGAGGCTATATCTTTAGTAACAAGACTTGGGATAGATTGGCTAGAATATACAAAAGAAGAGTTAGATCAACAAGTAGATACTATTAAAAGATGTTCTAAAGATGATAATCTCTGATGCAACTATTTTAATAACTCTTATACAAATTGATGAATTTAAAGTTTTAAAGTTTTTTACAAAAAAAATTATAATACCTCTTGAAGTCTATCATGAAGTATCAAAAAAAATTATCGCTAAAAAGTTTCTTGATAGTGAGATTAAAGATGGTTTTATAAAAATTGAAAACTACAAAGATAAAACACTTTTTAAAGAGATAAATTTTTTACTAGATAAAGGCGAATCAGCCTCAATAACTTTAGCCATAGAAAAAAACTTACCTTTGATAATAGATGAAAAAAAAGGAAGAAGATTTGCTAAAAGTCAAGGAGTTGAAACTATTGGTTTAATAGGGATATTAAGATTTTTGTATATGGAGAGTCTATTTAAAAAAGATGAGATAACTCTTATCATCGATAAATTAAATAATTCATATTTTAGGATAAGTCAAGAGTTGCTAGATATGATTTTAAAATCATAATTTAATAAAAAGGTATTTAATGCAAAAAAAACTACTCATATCAGCACTTGAACCATCTGCAAATTTGCATCTTGAACCTATTTTAAGAGGGTTAAGAGATATTCAAATTTGTGGTATTTTTGATAAAAAGTTTGGACTACCTCTATATCCATCTGATGAGTTTTCTGTTATGGGAATTGTTGATGTAATTCCAAAGATATTCAAAGCAAAAGAGGCGATTTTAGAGCTATCTTATTTGAGTAAGGATTCAGATGTTGCACTTTTGATAGATTCACCAGCGTTTAATATTCCTCTTGCAAAAGCTATAAAAAGAAAAAATCCAAATATCAAAATCATCTACTACATATTGCCAAAAGTTTGGATTTGGAAAAAGAATAGAGTCAAAGAGGTTGAAAAATATTGTGATGTTATAGCCTCTATCTTTCCATTTGAATCACAATTTTATCCAAATTCAAAATATGTGGGAAATCCTCTGCTTGATCAAATCAAATCTATAAAAAACAGAGATAAAACTTATAATCAAGTTGCGTTCTTACCAGGAAGTAGAAAAAGCGAGATAAAATCTCTCATGCCGATATTTAAAGAGGTGGCAAAACATATAGATGCTAAAAAGATCTTAGTTATTCCACCATTTTTTACAAAAGAGCAGATTAAAAGTTTATACAAAGATATAGATGATTTTCAAATTGTACGAGATAGCCATGAAGCTCTTTTGATGAGTGATTTTGCATTTATCTGTTCAGGTACTGCTACACTTGAGGCTGCTTTGATTGGGACTCCATTTGTACTTGCTTACAAGGCTAAAAAAATTGACTTTTTTTTAGCAAAAATATTTATCAAATTAAAATATGCAGGATTGGCAAATATCATTATGGATTTTGAAAAAAGAGAGAAACTTCATACTGAACTTTTACAAAATGGTGTAAATGTCTCCAATTTATTATCGGAGTATCAAAACTATAATAAAGAAAAATTCTACCAGAGTGCTTTAGTATTGAGAGAGATTTTACAACATGGAAGTGCACAAAATATCATTAATGAGATTTTTGATATACTATGAGCTAAACAAAGGAGTCAATCATGCAAAAACAGCCTATTACAAAATATGGTCATAAAAAACTAGAAAAAGAGCTACATGATTTAAAAACAGTCCAAAGACCTCAAACTGTAATAGAGTTAGATATTGCAAGAAGTCATGGAGATTTAAAAGAGAATGCCGAGTATCATGCAGCAAAAGAGAGGCTTGCTTTTATAGATGCTAGAGTAAATGAGCTTAATGAACTCTACAGCAATGTTCAAGTGATAGATCCATCAACTCTCTCTCATGAAAAGGTTATGTTTGGATCAAGTGTAGTGATAGAAAATTTAGATACACAAACTAAAAGCACTTACACAATAGTTGGTACATATGAGAGCAATCCAGAACTTGGACTTATCTCTATGCAAACACCTCTTGCTAAAGCATTAATAGGCAAAGAGGTTGGAGATGAAATAACCGTAAAACTTCCATCAGGAGAAGAGGAGTTTGAGATAGTAGATATCTGTTTTAAAGAGATTGTTTTTACATGATAAGTGTAGCGATCGTAGGAGTTAGCGGTTATACTGGGCTGGAACTTATCAAACTGTTGATAGATCATCCAAAGTTTGAGCTTAAGTATATTTGTGCTAGTAAAGAGCAAAAATCTATATTGGATATTCATCCATCTTTACAAAATATCTTTGAGATAGAAATTAAAAAGGCTGATGCAAAAGAGATAGCAAAAGTTGCTAAATTGGTATTTTTAGCTCTTCCTCATAAAACTGCTATGAATTTTGCTAAAGAGCTTTTAGAGTATGATATCAAAGTGGTTGATCTCTCAGCCGATTATAGACTTGATTTAAAAACTTATGAAAAACACTATTGCAATCATGTAGATCAAAAAAATTTACAAAATTCAGTCTATGGTTTACCTGAAATATATAAAGAAGAGATCAAAAAAGCAAACCTCATCGCAAATCCAGGATGTAGTGCAACTGTTGGGATATTGTCTCTTTTGCCATTTGTTGAACTTATAGATATAGATTATCCTATATTTATAGATGCTAAAAATGGAATTAGTGGAGCTGGTAAAAAGTGTACTCAAAATACACACTTTGTAACAATCAATGAAAACTCTTTTGCATACAATCCACTCATTCACAGACATGAGCCTGAAATTTTAGAAAAATTAAAAATGGTTAAAAATGTGAAGTTTGATATCAATTTTGTTCCACATCTAATTCCAGCTACCAGAGGTATTTTGGCAAGTACCTATTTAAGATTAAAAAAAGAGATAGATCCATTAGAGCATTTAAAAAAATTTTATAAAAATGAAAAATTTATAAGAATTTTTGAAAAACCGGTTGATCTAAAATCGTGCGTAGGCACAAATTTTTGCGATATTTTTGCAACAAACAAAGGAAAAAATCTATACATAAGTAGTGCTATTGATAATCTCTTAAGAGGTGCTTCATCACAAGCTGTGGTAAATGCAAATTTGATGTTTGGATTTAGTGAAAGCTTAGCGATACCGACTATACCAAATATCCCATGATAAAGATCAAAGATAAAGCTATTTTTATCTGCGATGCTCACTACAACCTACATGATAGGAAACTATTTTATTTTTTAAAAGATATCAAAGATAAAAAGATAGCTCCATCTCAAATCTTTTTTATGGGCGATATGTTTGATCTATTGGTAGGTGAAATCTCTTATACTCACAAAGTAAATAAAGAGTGTATCGATCTTATAAATGAGATATCTTTAGAGATTGAGAGTTTTTATATAGAGGGAAATCACGATTTTAATTTAGCAAAAATTTTTCCAAATATCAAAGTTTTTTCTATTAAAGATCAACCAATAAAGTGTGCTTTTTATGATCATACAATTTTACTCTCTCATGGAGATTGGAGATCAAATAGGAGATATAGATTTTATGCGACTATCATTAGAAATAGATATATTTTAATATTCTTAAACATTATCGATAAATTATTAAACAATTTTATATCTAAAGCTATATTGCATTCTCAAAGAAATAAATTCAAATGTGAAAAAATAGAAAATTTCATCAATAAAACTAAAGAAAAAATCAAAAAATACGATGTTGTCACTAATGAAGCCGCTATTGTTTGTGAGGGTCATTTTCATCAAGGTATTGAGTTTATGTACAAAAATATACGATACATAAATTTCTATGCGTTTGTATGTAATTGCACTTACTATTCAATAAGCTTTAATAAAAAGGTTATTTTTCAAAAAAAGGGGCAAAATAATGGACAACAATGTATTGAAAGTTGGCTCAAATGAGATGGAGTTGGTTGATTTTAGACTTCATAGGATAAAAGATGGTGGAGTTTATGAGGGTATTTATGGTATCAATGTTGCAAAAGTAAGAGAAATTATCAAAGCTCCAAAACTAACAGAACTTCCAGCAGCTCCTGAGTATATAGAGGGTATATTTGATCTAAGAGGTGTGATTATCCCTGTTGTAAATTTAGCCAAATGGATGAATATAGAAACACCAGATCATGATGAAAAAAGTATCAGAGTTATTATAGCTGAATTTAATAACCTAATGGTTGGATTTGCAGTACATGATGCAAGAAGAATTAGAAGAATAAGCTGGAACGATATAGAACCAGCAACATTTATGTCTGATGATGGTGTATTTGATAAAAGTAAAATTACAGGTGTTACTAAAATAGAGAATAATGAAGTACTACTCATACTTGATCTTGAAAGTGTTGTAGAAGAGCTTGGCTTTTATCAACCAACTACAGAGACTGAACATGGAGAGATAGAGCAGTTTCAAGGTACAGCACTTATTTTAGATGATAGCTCAATCGCCAGAAAACTAGTACACAATGCAATCAGAAAAATGGGATTAAATGTAGTTGAAGCCAAAGATGGGAAAGAGGGTTTAGAGAAACTTGAAGAGTTATATGGCATTTTTGGTAGTGAATTAGAAAATGAGTTAAAAATCATCATAAGCGATGTTGAGATGCCTCAAATGGACGGTTTTCATTTTGCATCTCATGTAAAAAGAGATGAGAGATTTCATAAAATTCCAATAGTTTTTAACTCTTCAATTAGTGATCACTTTAGTGAACTAAGAGGTCAAGAAGCTGGTGCTGATGCATATTTAACAAAGTTTGATGCAACAACATTTTATACAACTGTAGCAAATGCTATAAAATCAAATAATAAAACTTTAACAACAGTTTAAACAAGGAAGTAATATGAATGATATGCAAGAAATAATAGAAGATTTTTTAATAGAAGCTTTTGAGATGATTGAGCAATTGGATCAAGATTTGGTCGCACTTGAAAGCGCTCCTGAAGATTTGGAACTGTTAAATAGTATATTTAGAGTTGCACACACTATAAAAGGATCAAGTTCATTCTTAAATTTTGACATATTAACTGAACTGACTCACCATATGGAAGATGTGTTAAACAAAGCTAGAAAAGCTGAATTGACAATAACTCCAGATATCATGGATATAGTATTAGAGTCAATTGATCTTATGAAAACTCTTTTAATAAGCATAAGAGATAATGGAAATGATAAACAAAGTGGTATTGAGATAGCTGGAATTTGTCAAAAGCTTGATGCTATATCAAAAGGTGAAGAGATACCTACACAAATTGAAACAAAAGTTGAAAACAGATCACAAGAGAGTATCGAAGAAGAGGTTGATTATTCTGAATTGAGTGATGAAGAGGTTGAAGCTGAAATTCAAAGATTACTACTTCAAAAACAACAAGAGAAACAGAATAAGAAAAAAGAGAGTTCCAAAAAAGTGGTTGAGACTAAAAAAGAGACCCAAATAAATAAAACAGAACAAAAAAACCCTCCTTCAACAAAACAACCTCTTGCACCTGAACAAACTATTAGAGTTGAGGTCAAAAGACTTGATCACCTTATGAATTTAATTGGTGAATTGGTACTTGGTAAAAATAGATTATTAAAAATTTATGATGATGTAGAAGAGAGATATGAGGGAGAGAAGTTTTTAGAGGAGTTAAATCAAGTAGTTGCTTCAATTTCACTAGTTACAACCGATTTGCAATCTGCTGTTATGAAAACTAGAATGCTTCCAATTGCTAAAGTATTCAATAAATTTCCAAGAATGGTAAGAGATTTATCAAGAGAGCTTAATAAAGATATAGAGCTTGTGATGAAAGGTGAAGAGACAGAGTTGGATAAATCTGTTATCGAGGAGCTTGGTGATCCTTTGATTCATATGATTAGAAACTCATGTGATCATGGAATTGAATCAAAAGAGGAGAGAGAAAAAGCTGGTAAAAACCCTAAGGGAATAGTTGAACTTAGTGCATATCATGAAGGTAACCAAATAGTTGTTGAGATCAAGGATGATGGACATGGAATGGATCCTGAATTTCTGAAAATGAAAGCATTAGATAAAGGTATTGTAACTGAGAGAGAGATAAACCAAATGAGCAACAAAGAGGCTTTTGGGTTGATATTTAAACCTGGATTTTCAACAGCAAAAGCAGTAACTGGCGTTTCTGGAAGAGGCGTTGGAATGGATGTTGTTAAAACAAACATAGAAAAGTTAAATGGTATTATCGATATAGATAGTGAATTTGGCAAAGGTTCAACATTTAAATTAAAAATTCCTCTAACATTAGCAATTATTCAATCTTTGCTTGTAGCAGTACAAGAGGAGTATTTTGCAATTCCTTTATCATCTGTACTTGAAACTGTTAGAGTTCCATATGATGAGATATATACCATAGAGGGTCGAAGTGTTCTTAAGCTTAGAAATGAAGTTTTATCTTTAGTAAAATTATCAGATATATTTGGAGTAGAGCAAGTTTTTGAATCAAGCGAACAAGCTTATGTAGTTATCATTGGATTGGCCGAATCAAAACTTGGAATTGTTGTTGATGGACTTGTAGGACAAGAGGAGATTGTTATAAAATCTTTGGGCGATTATCTACAAGGTATTGAAGGAATTGCTGGAGCTACTATTAGAGGAGATGGTCGAGTTACTTTGATTACTGATGTAGCGGCGTTGATGAATTTAGCTAAAAATATAAAATCTGACTCAATTAAAGAGTCAAACAACACCTCAATTAGACAAAAAAATTCACCAAGTGATTATCATGTATTGATAGTCGATGATAGCAGTACCGATAGACTTATCATGCAAAAATCTCTCAAATCTCTTGGTATTACTATAACTGAAGCAACAAATGGAGTTGAAGCTTTAAATATATTAAAAACATCACAAACACAATTTGATGCCATTTTAATAGATATAGAGATGCCTCAAATGGATGGCTATACACTAGCTAGTGAAATTAGAAAATATTCAAAATATAAACAGTTACCACTTATTGCAGTTACTTCAAGATCTTCAAAATCTGATAGATTAAGAGGTGTTGAAGTTGGTATGAGTGAATACATAACAAAACCGTATTCATCTGAATATCTTATGGATGTAGTTAGTAAAAATATAAAATTACCAGTGGAGCAAATAGCATGAGTACACAATTGAGTCAAATTTTACAAAAACAAAAAGAGCAGATCACAAAACCAAAAATTGAGGACGCACAAGATAAAGATATAGTCCAACTTGTTGGCTTTATAGTAGGAAATGAAGAGTATGCTGTACCAATTTTGAGTATTCAAGAGATCATAAAACCTATCGAATATACAAGAGTTCCAAGTATTCCTGAGTATGTTTTGGGAGTTTTTAATCTAAGAGGAAATGTAATACCTTTGATAGATTTAAGAAGAAAGTTTCGACTTCCAGCAAAACAAGAGGATACTGAAACTAGATATATTGTTATGAAGGATGAAGATAATATTGCTGGATTTGTTATAGATAAATTAACTGAAGCAATTAGAATAAAATCAAGCCAAATAGATCCTCCACCTGAAACACTAAGCCACAGTGCAGATCAAGGTATGATTTATGGAGTTGGTAAAAAAGATAACTCTATTTTAACAATTTTAAAAGTCAATGCTCTTTTAAAGAGGGATTTTTAATCCAATATATCTATAATTTTTTTAGCAAGTAAAAAGTTATTTGCACTCATGATATGTATCTTTGGATGCATATCATGTAACTTTTTAAAAATATCTTTACTGAGTTTCATTCCCACATTTTCTTGTTCAATATCAGAGATCTTTTTAGCATTGTAGAGTTTTTCACTCCACTCTTTTGGAACATAAATTCCAGGTACATGAGAGGTTAAAAATTGTGCTGTTTTTAATTTTGTGACAGGGAAAAAACCAAAAATTAGTTGAGCATCTTTATTGTGAGATACTTCATCTTTTGCTTTATCAAAAAGCTCTAATAACATTTTTGCATTTTCTATAGAATAGATTGGCTGAGTAATAATTCCAATAGCACCATGCTCTAGCTTTAACTTAATTCGTTTAAATAGGTTTTTTGGATTTTTTGCATAAGCATTCATTACAGCAAATGGATAGATCGGTTTTGGTTTTGCATCAAGTATCTGTCCAGCATAATCGATCCCACCATTAAAACACTTTATCATATCTAATAAAAGTGTACTATTTGATTCAAAAACCCCTTTTGTTTTTGGTTGATCACTTGCACTTGCACTATCTCCTGTGAGTGCTAAAATAGCTCTAATATTTAGATCATTTGCACCAAGCAGATCGGATTGAAGTGCTATTTTATTTTTATCTCTCATACTCATTGTAGCAATAGCAGGTTTGTTAAACTTTTGTTGAAGTTTCAAAGCAGCAAATAAAGAGCTATATTTCATTTTAGCTAGTGGAGAGTCAGTCACACTAAATCCATCAACCTTTTTATCAAGTCCAAGCTCTTCAATACGATCCAATATAGGATCAAAAATTGGTGATCTTTTAGGTGTTGTCTCTAATGTTAAATAGTTATCGTTTTTAAGCTTTTGTATTAATTCATCAAACATTTTGTATTATAACCAAAAAGGAGTAAATTTTGAAATTATGTGTATTTGATTTTGATTCAACATTAATGGATGGAGAGACAATCGATTTTTTGGCAGATGAGTTGGGACTTAAAAAAGAGGTATCAAAAATAACCAAAGAGGCGATGAGTGGAAAAATAGATTTTTTTGAATCTCTTACAAAAAGAGTCTCTTTATTAAAAGGATTAGAGGTTTCAAAAGTTGATGAGATATGTCACAACTTGCCCTACATGACAGGAGCAAAAGAGACGATATATGAGTTAAAAAAACAAAACTATAAAGTAGTGGTATTTAGTGGTGGTTTTAGAAATGCAACATCTTATGCAAAAGATAAACTTGGATTTGATGCCGATTTTTCAAATATATTACACTCCAATAATGGCGTTTTAAGTGGATTGGTTGGGGGTGATATGATGTTTGACTTTTCTAAAGGTGATATGATCTTAAGACTTCAAGAGCTGTTAAATATTTCAAAAGAGGATACTTTGGTTGTAGGTGATGGTGCAAATGATCGATCTATGTTTGCACATGCCAAAATAAAAGTTGCATTTTGTGCAAAAGATATCTTAAAAAAAGAGGCAAATGTGATTATTGATACAAAAGATTTAACAAGGATTTTAGAATGTTTATAAAAGATATAAACTTTTCACTATGGTGTGACTTTTTGGAGAGAGATTTTTTAGAAAAAGATTTTTCAAAATTATTGGATAAAAATATAATAAACGGTATCACAACAAATCCATCTATTTTTCAAAATGCTTTTAAAACCTCATCAGCTTATAAACAAGATATATCAAAGTTACAAGATAAAACCCCAAAAGAGATTTATGAGTATTTAGCTATTAAAGATATTCAAAAGTCTGCCGATATGTTGAGTAACCTTTATCAACAAAATGATGATGGTTTTGTTTCGATAGAGATTGATCCTTTTTTGTGTAATGATGCTAAAGAGAGTATAAAAGAGGCAAAAAGACTTTATACTTTAATAGATCGTGATAATGTCATGATCAAAGTTCCTGCAACAGATGCAGGATTTATTGTGATAGAAGAGTTAATAGGTGAAGGTATTAATGTAAATGCTACACTTATTTTCTCTCCTAGTCAAGCAGATGGTTGTTTAAATGCTATTGAGAGAGGTTTAAAAAATCATCCTCAAAAAACTCCATCATCTGTAATTAGCATTTTTGTTAGCAGATTTGATAGAAAATTAAATTTACCAGAAAATTTAGTAGGTATCATAAATGCAACAAAAATTTATAATCAAATACAAAAAAGAGCTTTAAAAAACACTAGAGCACTTTTTGCAAGTACTAGTGTTAAAGGTGATAACTTAGATAAAGATTATTATATAAAAGAGCTTTTATATGAAAATGCTATCAATACTGCTTCGCTTGATAGTATTGATGCGTTTTTGAAAAATAGAGCCTATCAAGTAAAAACTCCACTCTCTAATCAAGAGATAGATGAGTTTTTCAAAAAGTTAGAAAATAGTGGTATTAACATGTCACAAATTTATAATACACTTTTAGATGAAGGATTAGAAGCGTTTAAAATTGCATTTAAAGAGATGTTAAAAGAGTTAAAAGGGTAAAAATTATGACTTATGATACAGATGAATCACTACATGATAACTTAGAGAATGAGATAAATTTTAATGTACAAGAGCTTGATTTTCATATGAGAGAAAAGCTCAAAAAGTATTTAGAAGGATTGGTTGCTCATGGTGGAAGTGATTTACATGTCAAAAGTGGATCAATTTATAGAGGTAGAATAAATGGCGAGATAGTACCTCTTTCAAATGAGACACTCTCACACAAAGATGGAATACAACTTGCAAAAGAGATTTTAAAAGGCAGATTCAAAGAGTTGGTTGAGCATAAAAGTGTTGATTTTACATTTAAACTCAATGATAGATTTAGATTTAGAGGAAATATGTTTTTTCAAACAGATGGTGTTTCAGCAGTATTTAGAGTAATTCCGGTAGAGATTCCAACTCTAAAGAGTTTAAATCTTCCAAAATCAATTCGTGATTTTTGTTACTTAAAAAGAGGTTTGATATTAGTTACTGGACCAACAGGAAGTGGTAAATCAACCACCTTAGCTTCAATTGTTAATGAGATAAATATGACTCAAAAAAAACATATAATTACCATTGAAAATCCAATTGAATTTATATATAGAGATTATAAAAGTCTTATAAATCAAAGAGCTATTGGTCAAGATGCATTAGATTTTTCAACCGCACTAAGATCGGCTCTAAGAGAGGATCCTGATATCATTTTAGTTGGAGAGATGAGAGATTTAGAGACAATTGAAACAGCTATTCATGCAGCAGAAACTGGTCATTTGGTTTTATCAACGCTACACACAACCGATGCAAAAGATACTATCAATAGAATAATTGGTATGTTTCCGGGAAATGAACAAAATAAAATTAGAATGAGCCTCTCAGCAACTTTGCAAGGTATAATTTCTCAAAGATTGGTACAAACTACTGAGGGCAAAAGAACAGCAGCAGTAGAAATTTTGGCAAAAAATGCAAGAATAGAGGCTCTAATAGCTGAAAATAGAGATAATGAAATAGTAGATGCAATCAAAGAAGGAAAAGATACCTATGGTATGCAAACATTTGATCAAGCTCTACATGATCTGTATGCACAAAACATCATTACAGAAGCTGAAGCTTTATTAAATGCGACCAATAAAAATGATTTACAAATGGCTATAAGAAATCTCGATAGTCTAGCAAATGACTCACATGATCCTGAATCATCTTTGATCGCACTAAAAGAGGCTTAAGAAATTTCAAAAACTCTCTAAAATCCATAGTATGGTTTTTAGAGATACCTTTAAAGCAGTTTTTTATATTTTCTTGAGTATAATCGCCCCCTATTTTCAACAAAAAAGGAATAAAATGTTAGAGGGTATTATTAGAGAGAGTATCGGAAAAAAAGCTTCTAAAGCACTTCGCCGAGATGGTTATCTACTTGCCAATATTTATGCAAAAGGGATTGATAATATAAATGCTGCTTTTAAATCAAACGAATTTATCAAAGCTGTAAGAAGAAAAGAGAGACTTGTTTTTGATATAAAAGTTGATGGCAAAGAGATGCCTGTAATCATTCAAGAGTATCAAAAAGATCCAGTTACAAATCAACTTTTGCATGTTGATTTAAGAGTTGTGCAACCTGATGTAGTTGCTAAATACTTAGTGCCTGTAAAAACTGAAGGTATCCCAAAAGGGATTAAAAATAAAGGTGTTTTAATCTTTTCTAAAAAAAGACTTTTGGTAAAGTGTGCTGGTAAAGATTTACCCGATTCATTTACTTTAGATGTAACTGATTTGGATGTTGGAGACTCTATTCTTATTAGAGATATTAAGCCAGTTGATGGAGTAACCATAATGCATGCAGATAATGTATCTGTAGTTGGTGTTATCAAAGCCAAATAAATTGTGACACTAGTAGTAGGTTTAGGCAACCCCACTAAAAAGTATGAAAATAATAGACACAATATAGGCTTTAAACTCATTGATGTTTTAATTGATGAGTTTAAAGCTACAAATATCACAAAAGCATCGCTAAAAGGTGAACTATATAAATCTAAAGATACACTATTTTTAAAGCCACTTACCTTTATGAATCTATCTGGAGAGAGTGTCAATCTAGTAGTTAAGTATTATAAAATTCAAAGAGTTATTGTTATACATGATGATATAGATTTAAAACTTGGAGTTATTAAATTAAAACATGGTGGTGGTCATGGTGGTCATAATGGTTTAAGATCGATAGATCAATATATTGGTAAAGATTATGATAGAGTTAGAATTGGTGTTGGAAAACCTGAAAATAAAGAGGATGTTGCACACTATGTACTTAGTGATTTTGCAAAAGAGGAGAGTGAGTGTGTAGCTAAAGTTATAAATCATGTAGCCAAAATTGTACATGAATTGATCTTACATGATATCAATCATGTAGCCAACAAATACATCACAAAACAGGGTATTTGTCCTTGATATTGTTGTATCAAAAATTTATATCAAAAATTTATATCAAAAACTTTTTTATTATTCTTTTTGCTGTTGGAGGTTTTTTTACAAGTATTGATCTATTGCAAAATTTAAAAAATTTACCAGACTCTGCAAATTTACAGATTCTTTATGGAGTATATAAATTTTTCAACTCTATTAGTTATGTACTTCCAATATCATTAGTATTTGCAATGCTAATGACAACTTTTCAACTAATTCGCACAAATGAGTTGGTATCTTTATACTCACTTGGAATCTCTAAATTTAATGTACTAAAACCGATACTTATAATTTCACTACTAATAACTCTCTTTTATATATTGCTAAATAGTACAAATTTTATAAATAGTGACGAATATGCAAAAAATATCAAAAGATTTGGTGATACTTCAAGGGTTTCTTCAAATATCTTTTTAAAATCTTTTGATACATATATTTATATTGGCGAATTAAATCAGATCAAACAAATAGCCAAAAACTTAAAAATATTTATAACAAAAGATAATGATTTAGAAGAGATCATAGAGGCAAAACAGGGATATTTTGAAGATAATCACTGGGTATTAGAAGATGTTTTAAGAGTTAAAAAACCAAAATTAAATAACAAAATCACAACTCAAAAAAAGTTAATTTTTAAAAAGGTCAAAAATTTAAATATTTTACATGGTTTTCAGCCAAATATCATGGATAATTTATTTAAAAATAGAACATTTTTAACTATTCAAGACTCATATAAAGCTGTTAAATTTTTAAAAAAACAAAACTTAAATGCCAACAAAGCTAAAGCAAATCTCTACATGATGGCAATCTATCCTCTTTTTGCACCACTGTTAATTGTTATTTTATTTTATAAAATGCCAATTTCAAGCAGACTTTTTAATCAAGGATTGGTAACATTTATCTTCTTTTTTATCTCTTTGATTTTATGGGGAGTTTTGTTCGCTATGATTAGAGCCTCTTTAAATGGTGCTATTTTACCTGAAATTGGTATAATTTTACCAATATTTTTACTTCTTTGTTATGCTTTATATATGCACTTTAAAAGATTTTAGATAAAATATATTTAACATAAGAAATTAGGATTTTTAGTGATAGATTTTCAAGAGTTAGCCAAAAAATATTCAACACCACTTTATGTATATGATTTTGATATTATCAAAAATCAGTATAAATTATTAAAAGATGCTTTTAAAGCCAAAAAATCACTCATCTGTTATGCTATCAAAGCCAATTCAAATTTAAGCGTTATAAAACATTTAAAAAATTTAGGAGCTGGGTGTGATTGTGTCTCTATTGGAGAAGTAAAAAGAGCTTTAAGAGTTGGTATAGATAGTTATAAGATCATATTTAGTGGTGTTGGAAAAAGAGATGATGAGATAAAAGAGGCACTAAAATATGAGATTTTGATGATAAATGTTGAGAGTGAGGCTGAGCTTTTAAGGGTTGAACTGATAGCAAAAGAGTTAAAAAAGTGTGCAAGAATAAGTATCAGAGTAAATCCAAACATAGATCCTAAAACTCATCCATATATTTCAACTGGGTTACATGATAATAAGTTTGGAGTAGATATAGATAGTGCAAAAAGAATGTACATAAAGGCTAAAAATTCACCACATTTAAATCCTGTAGGAGTCCATTTTCATATAGGTAGTCAATTGACACAAATAGAGCCAATTTATGAATCTAGTAAAATAGTTGCCAATTTGGTTAGAGAGTTAAAATCTTTAAAAATTGATATAAAGTTTTTTGATATTGGTGGTGGACTTGGTATCAGTTATAAAGATGAAACTCTTATAAAACCGTACGATTATGCTCAAGCAATTTTATCAACTTTAAGTGGGCTTGATGTTACAGTAATCTGTGAACCAGGTAGATTTTTAGTAGGCAAAAGTGGTTATTTTTTAACAAAAGTTTTATACGAAAAGACAAACTCTAACAAAAGATTTGTCATAGTTGATGGTGCTATGAATGATCTTTTGAGACCTTCATTATATAATGCTTATCATAAGATCGAAGTTTTAAATCAAAATCAAGAGTTTTCAAAAGCAGATTTAGTGGGTCCTGTTTGTGAAAGTGGTGATTTTTTTGCAAAAGATATAGATCTTCCAAAAACGGCTCATGATGATTTGATAGTTATAAAAGATGCTGGAGCATACTGTTTTAGTATGAGTAGCAACTATAATTCAAGAGCTAGAGCTGCTGAGGTTGCAGTTGAAAATAATCAAGATAGATTAATTAGAGAAAGAGAAGTATTTGAAGATTTAATAAAACAAGAAGAGAAGTTTATATGACATTAGATGAATTACGAAAAGAGATAAATGCTATTGATGATGAGCTTTTAAAACTTTTAAACAAAAGAATGGATTTTGTCAAAGAGGTTGGTAAATTAAAACAAAATGATGGCTCAAGCATCTATCGACCAGAGAGAGAGCAAGAGATTATTCAAAGATTAACAAAAAACTCAAAAGGTAATCTCACTCCAGAGGCTATTGAAGCTATATTTTTAGAAATTTTCGCAGTTAGTAGAAATCTTGAACTACCTGAAAAGATAGCTTATTTGGGTCCTGAGGGAAGTTATACTCATCAAGCAGCTGAGAATAGATTTGGTGCGATGAGTTATTATCTACCAATTGCTTCTATCGAGGGAGTTTTTAAAGTACTTCAAAACAAAGGTGCAAAGTATGGTGTTGTACCAATTGAAAATAACACAGAGGGTGCTGTTGGGGTTACGCTTGATTGTTTAGGTAAATATGATTCAAAAATTGTAGCTGAACTTTCACTAGATATTCATCACTGTTTTGCTACAACTTGTGAAGATTTAAAAGAGGTAAAAAAGATTTACTCACACTCTCAAGGGTATAATCAGTGTAAAAGTTTTTTAGAAGAGCATATGTTAAGTGATATTGAGTTTATTCCAACAAAATCAACCGCATGGGCTGCAAAATTGGCAAAAGAGAATCCAAACTCAGCAGCAATTTGTTCACCAATTGCCGCAAAATTAAATAAATTACCGATTCATTTTGAAAAGATAGAGGATAATTTGGCAAATAGAACAAAGTTTTTGATTTTAAGTGATTTTGAAAACGAAAAAAGCTCAAACGACAAAACCTCTATTTTAGCTCAACTTGATGATAAGCCAGGCTCATTAGCTACATTTTTACAAGAGTTTAATAAAAGAGGAATAAATTTGACCAAAATTGAGTCTCGTCCTATGAAAAAAAGAGGGTTTAAATCGGTATTTTATATAGATTTTAAGGGACACATAAGAGATAAAAATGTAAAAGAGATTTTAAAAAATTCTCCAAATGAGATAAAATGGCTTGGAAGCTATATGGATACAGAGTGATGAAGTTTAACCCAGAATTAAAAGAGATAAAGACTTATGAAGCAGGAAAGCCGATAGAGTTAGTAAGTAGAGAGTATGGTATAGATGAAAAAGATATCATAAAACTAGCAAGTAATGAAAATCCATATGGAGTTAGCCCAAAAGTTGTACAAGCTGTTAAAAAGCAGTTAAATAAAATGTACCAATATCCAGATGATAGTATGTATGAATTAAAAAATTCTCTAGCTACAAAATTTGATCTTGAGAGTACAAATTTCATAATAGGTGCTGGAAGTGATCAGATAATAGAGTTTATAATAAGAGCAAAAGCGAACAAAAACTCTCCTATATTGAGTGCAAAAACAACCTTTGCGATGTATGATATCTATGCTAAACAGATAGGATCATGTAGCATCAAAACACCTTCTCATCAACATAACTTGGATGAGTTTTTCAAAATGTATAAACAGCATAACAATATCTCTATCATATTTTTATGCCTTCCAAATAATCCTCTTGGAGAATCATTAGACAAAGATGAAGTATTTGAATTTATAAGTAAAATTGATAAAGATACTTTAGTTGTTGTAGATGGGGCATATCAAGATTTTGCATCTTTTAAAGATAGTAAAAAAAAGATTCTTCCAAAAGAGTTGATAGAGAATTTTTCAAATACTCTATATCTTGGCACTTTTTCAAAATCTTATGGGCTTGGTGGTATGAGAGTTGGATATGGAGTCGCAAATCAATCTATAATTCAAACTTTATATAAACTTCGTCCTCCTTTTAATGTAACAACACTATCTTTAGTAGCTGCAAAAAGTGCACTTGAAGATGAAGAGTTTGTACAACATACAATCAAAAACAATTTCAAACAGATGAAAATTTATGAAGAGTTTGCTAAAAACAATCAAATAGATTTCATAGATAGTTATACCAATTTTATCACTTTTATATTTGATGACCAATACAGCTCTAAGAAAATTTTTGAAACATTATTTAAAAAGGGTATAATTATAAGAGATTTAACAAGTTATGGTATTAATGGTATAAGAGTCACAATAGGTACAAAAGAGCAAAACACAAAATTTTTGCAAGAGTTTGAGAAAATATTAAAAGCATGAGGAAAAAATGGACTTTAAAACATTAGTTAGCCAAATAACTATGCTTTATAATAACTTAACTAAAAAACAGAAGATAGTTATAGCCATATCAACATTTGTTGCAATTGGATTTTTAGTCTTTTTAGTTCTTTTTACCAGTACAAAAAATAGTGAGGATCAATATGGCATACTATTTGATAATATCTCAGCTGAAGATGCTGCTCTTGTTATACAACAACTTGAGCTTGATGGAGTAAAGTATAAGATAGTAGATGAAGGTACTATAAAAGTTCCAAAAGATGTAGTTTACAAAGAGAGAATCGCAATTGCTGCTTTAGGTATTCCTAAAAATTCTCAAGTTGGTTTTGAACTATTTGATAAACAAAACTTTGCTGAGACAGATTTTGAGCAAAAAATTAAGTATTTAAGAGCACTAGAGGGAGAGCTGAGTAGAACTATCGAGAGTTTAGATCCAATTGAGAGTGCAAAAGTACACATAGCTCTACCAAAAGAGAGTGTTTTTGTAGAAAAGACTACCCTACCAACAGCCTCTGTTGTTTTAAAAATCAAACCATCTATGAAGCTATCTTCTAAACAGATTTTAGGTATCAAAAATCTTATAGCCGCTTCAGTCTCTAAGTTAGATTCTGAAAATGTTAAAATCATAAACCAAAATGGAGAGTCATTAGGAGAAGAGAGTAGTGAAAATGCTCTTACACCTGAACTTATTAGTGCTCAAATTAAATATAAAAGAGATTATGAAAAGGCTTATGAACAAAAAATTGAAAAACTGTTATCTCCAATTTTAGGCGGTAGTGAAAAGGTTGTTGCAAAAGTTACAATCGATTTTGATTTTAAACAGCAAAATATAGTCAGTGAATATTATGACCCAGAATCGGTTGTAAGAAGTGAACAGAGTACAGAAGAGAAAAGAGAGGGCACAATACCAAATGAAATTGGTGGAGTTCCTGGAGCAATTAGCAACATAGGTCCTGTAGAAGGAGTTGATCAACAACAAAATAAAAGTGAAAAATATACAAAAAGCACCTCAACAACAAACTATGAAATTTCAAAAAAAATAACAAATACAAAAGGAGAGTTTGCATCTATCAAAAGAGTAACGGCTGCAGTCGTGGTTGACGGCAAGTATAAAAATAAGATAAATGATAAAGGTGAAATATTAGACGAAAAAGAGTATATTGCACTTGATCAAACAGAGATAGATGCTATTGAAAATATTGTAAAAAGAGCTATTGGATATAGTGAAAAGAGAAAAGATGAAGTTACAGTGAGTAATTTTGAATTTAATCCATTTTCAACCACAAAGAGCGAAAAGCCAGTTGATTTTTTTGTTAATAAAACCGCATCTTATATCAATCCATTTATACCAATACTCAAATATTTACTTGTTGCACTAATATTATTTATATTTTACAAAAAGATCATTGTTCCATTTAGTGAAAAGATGTTAGAGAAAGCTCAAGTGGATGAAGATGAAGAGAAAATTCAGTCTATGACTAGTGAAGAAGAGAGTGAAGATGTAGATATGATTCAAAAGTATAAAGATGCACAAAAAAGAATTGAAAAAGAGCTTGGTATTGAAGGTGAAGTTAATGAAGAGAGTTTAAAATATGATGTATTGCTTAAAAAGATAAGAACGATGGCTGAGAGTAAACCAGAAGATATGTCAAGTCTATTGCAGTCTCTTTTAAAAAATGAGAAAGACTTTATGAAAAATGTCGGTAATTAAAATATGGCTAAACTAACACAAACTCAGCAAGATATCTATAATGAACTTACTATGAGCGAAAAAGTTGCAATTTTGCTCGTACAACTTGGTGAAGATACAACTGCTAGACTCTTTTCTACTATGGATATGGATTTAATAACCGAAATATCAAGCGAAATTGCAACACTAAAAACAACCGATAAAGATATAGCAACAGCGGTACTTGAAGAGTTTCATGCACTTATGCAATCTAAACAACATATCATGAGTGGTGGATTAGAGTATGCAAAAGAGATTCTTTATAAAACTTTTGGACCAGAGACTGCACAAAAGATTTTGGATAAATTATCAAAAGATTTAGATGGGGCAAAAAGTTTTGGCTTTTTATCCAAAGTAAAACCAGAGCAAATTGCCGATTTTATTATCAATGAACATCCTCAAACTATAGCTTTAATCATAGCACATATGTCTCCTGTAAATGCAGCTGAGACTCTATCATATATAGAAGATGATTTAAGAGCTCAAGTAATTATTAGAATGGCAAATCTTGGAGATATTTCTCCATCAGTAATCAAAAGAGTATCTACAATACTTGAGAGTAAATTAGAGGCTCTAACTTCTTATAAAGTTGAAGTTGGCGGTCCTAGAGCAGTAGCTGAAATTTTAAATAAACTTGGACAAAAAGCTTCAAAATCGACTATAGAGATTATTGAGCAAACTAGTGAAGAGTTGGCAAGTACTATAAAAGATATGATGTTTACTTTTGAAGATATTGAAAAACTTGACAATAGTGCCATAAGAGAACTTTTAAAAGTACTTGATAAAAATCAACTTATGTTGGCATTAAAAGGTTCAACCGATGAGTTAAAAGCAAAATTTTTAAACAATATGTCCCAAAGAGCACAAGAGGCATTTGAGGAAGAGCTTCAATTTTTAGGTGCTGTAAAAGTTAAAAATGTTGAAGAAGCTCAAAGAAAAATTGTTGAAGAGGTTCAAAAACTGGCTGAGCAAGGCTTAATTCAAATTGGTGAAGCTGATGAGGTTATCGAATAGCAATGGATAAAATAATTACACCAGATAAATACCCAAACCATAATGTACAAAAATATGAGTTTAAAACATTTGATGCAAATAAAAACTCTCCAAAGCCTATTACAACATCAATTAAAGAGCCAATTATAACAAAAGAGGATACACCAAAACCTGATACTATAATACCAAAAGATGATCAAGTTTCAAAAGAGCTTATTAAAAGTAATGAAGAGATTCTTTTAAAAATCAAAGAGTTACAAGAAAAGATAGAGCAACAAGAAAAAGATTTTGCACAAAGATTGGAGTTAGAGACAAAAAAAGCGTTTGAATTAGGCAAAGAAGAAGGAATTAAAGAGTCTAGTCAAGATATCAATGAACAAAATAGTGAAATAAAAAATCAATTTATAAAATCTATCGCCTCTTTATCAGAACAGCAAACAAAAATCGATACTTTTTTACAAAAAATAGAATCGGATATACCAAAACTTGCCATCATGATAGCAAAAAAAGTTATAAATAAAGAGTTAGATGAATCTTCATCACAAATTACAAAATCAACCATAAACAGTCTATTAGAAAATTTAAAAGATATCTCAAGTATTGTAATAAAAGTAAATCCATATGATTATAATGATATTAAAAAAGAGTATCAAGAGAGTAAATATATAAAAATAAAACCAGATGATGCGATAGCTAAGGGTGGTGTTGTTATAATAAGCGATGGTGGAAATATTGACGCCAATTTATCTACAAGAATAGAAAAAATTATCGAACTTATAGAGAAAGATTATTAATTATATGAATATCAAAGAGTACTCTAATTATGAATTAAATGAACTTTGTTCAAAAATCAGAGAAAAAATTTTACAAACTGTTAGTAAAAATGGAGGACATTTAAGTTCATCTTTAGGTGTGGTTGAGCTTATAGTGGCAATGCATTATGTATTTGATGCTAAAAAAGATCCTTTTATATTTGATGTATCACATCAAGCTTATGCACATAAGCTTTTAAGCGATAGATGGGAAAAGTTTGATACATTAAGACAGTTTGGTGGAATTAGTGGCTATACAAAACCTAACGAATCAGAGTATGATTACTTTGTTGCTGGACATAGCTCTACCTCTATATCATTGGCAGTTGGTGCTGCAAAAGCGATAAAACTTAAAAATGAAACAGATAGTAGAGTTCCTGTTGCTTTGATTGGTGATGGCTCTATGAGTGCTGGTATGGTGTATGAAGCTATGAATGAGTTGGGAGATTTAAAATATCCTGTAGTAATTATTTTAAATGATAATGAGATGAGTATTTCTAAGCCAATTGGAGCAATAAGTAATTATCTATCTCAAGTCATGGCTGGTAACTTTTATCAAAAATTAAAAGCAAAGACTACAGAAATTTTAGAGTATCTTCCAGATAGTGCTACATACTTAGCCAAAAGGTTTGATGAGAGTTTAAAATTAATAACTCCTGGTTTATTATTTGAAGAGTTGGGGCTTGAATATATCGGTCCAGTTGATGGCCACAATATAGAAAATCTTATAGAGGTTTTTAATATAGCTAAAAAATTAAAAAAGCCTGTCATCGTACATACTCAAACTACAAAAGGTAAAGGTTATGATATAGCTGAGGGGTATTATGAGCATTGGCATGGAGTAAGTCCATTTGATCTTGATAGTGGTGAGCCTTTGAAAAAATCTAATGAAAAAAATTGTACAACTTTATTTGGTGAAAATTTATTAAATTTAGCAAGAAAACACCAAGAGATAGTAGGGGTCACAGCTGCTATGCCAAGCGGAACTGGTATAAAAATACTGATGCAAGAATTACCTGATAGATTTTGGGATGTGGCTATCGCTGAACAACATGCCGTTACCTCTATGGCTGCTATGGCAAAAGAGGGGTTTAAACCATTTGTTGCGATTTACTCCACATTTTTGCAAAGAGCATTTGATCAGATAGTACATGATATCTGCTTGATGAATCTTCCTGTTGTGTTTGCTATAGATAGAGCTGGTATAGTTGGTGAAGATGGTGAAACTCATCAAGGGGTATTTGATATATCGTTTTTAAGAGATATACCAAATATGACTCTTTTTGCTCCAAGATGTGAAAATAGTATGAAATTTTGTATAGAGTTTGCATATAAAATGAAAACCCCTTGTGCTTTTAGGTATCCTAGAGGATCATTCATATCATGTAACAATTTTCAAACAAAACCACTACAACTTGGTAAGTCTGAATTATTAAAAGAAGCAAATAGCGATATCTTGTTTATAGGATATGGAAATGGTGTAGGAAGAGCATATCAGTGTTTGAAAATATTAAAAGATTTTGATATTGCTCTTTTGGATTTGGTATTTGTTAAACCTTTAGATGAGGATATGCTACGAAAACTTTCTAAAAAATATAAAAAATGGTTTGTATTTAGTGATAGTGCAAAGGCTGGTGGAGTAGCTAGTGCTATAATGGAATTAAATATCAAAGGAGTTGATATAGTATCGTTTGAGTATGAAGATAAATTTATCACTCATGGTAAAGTAACTTTGGTAGAAGAGTCTTTAAAAATCACACCTACAGAGTTAGCCAAAAAGGTTAAAGCTATCATATCAAAAAAACAGAAATATTCTCGTGCAAAAATTTCTACATCCATTTGAACCTATCATCGATATCAACAGTAAATTTTTAATACTTGGTACTTTTCCTTCACTAGGTTCGTTTAAAGATAGTTTTTATTATGCCAATAAAAGAAATCAGTTTTGGGCTATATTGGAGATTGTATTTAGCACTAAGCTACATGATAAAGATCAAAAATTAAAGTTTTTAAAAAAGCAAAATATTGCACTTTGGGATATGATAAAATCATGTAAAAGAAAAAATTCAAGTGATAGCAATCTCAAAGATATCACTCTACATGATATTCCATATCTTTTATCACAATATCCAAATATTAACTCAATAGGATTTAGTGGTAAAAAAGCGTATGAACTGTATCACAATAATTTCCACCTAGATATAAAAACGACTCTTTTACCCTCTCCATCTCCTGCATACGCAAAAATGAAACTATTACAAAAAGTTGAAAAGTATAGGGAGTTTTTTGGTAAAAATTAGTTTTGGAAGTTTTTGATGTGGATGTACTTTTGAATATTTAGAGATTGTTGTTTTTTATATCTTTAAATATCTTTCAATATCAAGTGAACCATGAAAAACACCTAAAATATCTATAATTTCACTATCTTTTATAGAATATGCAATACGATAATGTCCATAAAGTAAGATTCTTATATCATCTCTATCTTGATATTTATATCCTACTTTTGGCATAAGTTCTAAGATTTGAGTTTTATCATATATCTCTCTAACCACTTTGTTAGCGATATTTGCATTATCATTAGAGATATACTCGTGTATTTCTTGAAGCCATTTAACAGCTTCATCAGTCCATCTTATTACCCTTTGAGGAAAATCTGCTTTACAGTCGCTATTTGCTACTTTTGCCATTGAAGTATTTTTTGTTTCATCTCTTCATTGGAAATTACTCTATTATTTTTAGAGTCATCAAGTCCTTGTTCTATCATTTTTGCAAAAGCAAGTTCTTTTAAAATTTCATCATAAGATGAATCATCAGGAAGCGATCGAATAATCTTCTCAGCAGTTTGTTTTGCTACAACAGACATCAGTAACTCCTATATGCTTAATGAAATATTATAACATATATTTTTAGATATACAAATTTTTTAAGTTAGTGTTTCCATGTAGATAATAATCAAGCTCATCATCAGCGATGAAACTCTTAAAAGTATTTTAGTAAAACATTGTAGGTAAAATAGCCTATTCATCGAAAGTTTTTTGAAC
>JALWLB010000039.1 GCA_027081145.1 Campylobacterales bacterium | reverse complement strand
TTATATCACCCTCTACATGAGTGATATTTCCATCATCAAAACATCTTACCATATGTAAAATCACTTCAACTTCTCTAATATTTGATAAAAACTTATTACCAAGCCCTTCACCTTTACTAGCACCTTTCACAAGTCCAGCAATATCTACAAACTCTATGGTTGAGTGTTGTACTCTTTGAGGATTTACTATTTTTGCAAGTTCATTTAATCTTGGATCAGGAACAGCAACTATTGCTTTATTTGGATCAATAGTACAAAATGGATAGTTTTGTGCTTGAGCATTTTGAGCTTTTGTTAAGGCATTAAATGTTGTTGATTTGCCAACATTTGGAAGTCCAACTATCCCTACACTAACACCCATTAATTTCTCTCTTTTTTATATTCATGATCTTTTAACCAATAAAGAGCCATTCTAACCCCTGCTCCACTAGCTCCTGCTTGATTGTATCCCCACTCTTTATTTACAAAAGCAGGTCCTGCTATATCTATATGAAGCCATCTATCTTTATACTCATCTTTTATAAACTTATCTAAAAATAGTGCTGCTGTAATCGCTCCTCCATATCTTGAAGAGCTGATATTACAAATATCCGCAACATCACTTTTTAAAAGCTTCTTTAAGTGTCTATTAAATGGTAAGTGGGCACACAACTCTCCACTTCTTGAAGAGGAGTTCATCAAAGAGTCAATTAGCTCTTTATTGTGTCCCATAACTCCTATACTATACTCACCCAAAGCTACCACACAAGCTCCTGTTAAGGTTGCCAAATCAACTAAATAATCTGGTTTTAACTCTATAGCATAACATAAACAATCAGCCAAAACCAATCGCCCTTCAGCATCTGTATTTTGAACTTCAATTGTTGTACCATCTTTGGCTTTTAATATATCATCAGGTTTATAAGAGTTGCCTCCTATCATATTTTCACAAGCACCAATGATAACATGAATTTCAGATTTCAGATTTAACTCTACTGCACCTTTTATAATTCCAAGTGCAGCACAAGCTCCACTTTTATCCGATTTCATACTAACCATATAATCACTAGGCTTTAAACTAAGTCCACCACTATCATAAGTTAATCCTTTGCCTACAAATACAAATCTATCTTTTGCATCTTTTGGTTTATAGCTTAGATGAATAAATCTAGCCTCATGTTCACTCGCTCTTGCAACTGCTAAAAAAGCTCCCATCTTCTCTTTTTTTAAAAATTTCTCATCACCTACAAAACACTCTATTTCATCATACTCTTTAGCTAAATTTTTAGCAACTTTAGCCAACTTTTTAGGAGTCATATCATCAGGAGGAGTATTTACTATATCTTTTGTAAAATTTGTAGCATTTGCGATTACCATAGCACTATGAAGAGCTTTTTTTGCATCTTCTAACTTTATCTCTTTATCTTCATACTCATCAAGTGAAATTATAAACTCTCTTTTTATGGATGATTCTTTTTTACTTTTATACTTATCAAAACTATAACTTCCAAGTATTGCTCCCTCAACTATAGCTTTTATATTTGTAACTGGACAGTTCTTTACATATGAGCCTATTTTGATAGTTTTATATGTTGTTTTTTTGATAGCTTTTAACATGGAGCTGATTATTATTCGTATCTCATCTCTATCTAAATCTTTGACTACACCATAAACCTTTTTTGCATGAGGTAAAAAACATACCTCTTCAGCTTTGCTTTCAAATCCAAGCTCTTTAAATTCAGCCTTGTTTGTTATCCATTTATGATCTAAGTTTTTTTCAATTATTAACACAAATTCACAATCTGCTTTGATTGTATTTATCTTTTTTGTAGTTATTTCAAATTTCATCTCTCTTTCCTTTTGTCTAATTTTTGCTCTAACCTTCTAAAAAAATACCAAACACCAAATAAAAATGAACCAGCTATTGGCAAGGCAAAGTACCAGTGTGCTTTTGCATAATGGAGTGCATCCAATATATACTCACCAAAATAGTAGGCTGGAACTATTGTAATTGCAGCCCAAGCCCATGCACTAATAAGATTTATAAAAGCAAACTTTTTTGCACTATACCTTGTTAAACCTATAGACATCGGTATAATAGTTCGAAGTCCATACATATATCTTTGTATAAATATGATAGGCCAACCATATTTTTTCAATAAAAGATGTGCAATGGCAAATTTTCTTCTTTGTTTTTTTAATTTTTTGTGAATGTATTTTTTACTATATCGACCTGTATAAAAATAAACTTGATCTCCAGCAAATCCACCAAGACCAGCTACAAAAATAGCTATATACATATTCATATGACCTGTATGGCTTAAAATTCCAGCCATGATAAGCCCCATTTCACCCTCAAGCATACTCCAAAGAAAAAGTATAATATAACCATACTCTGTTAATAGATTTATAAAAAACTCTTCCACATCAATCCTTAAAAGAGCTTTTTAATAACTCTTTTGCCTGTATCATATCTTTATCGCCTCTACCCGATAGATTTAGAACAACTAGAGTATTTTTTGGTAATTTTTTTAGATATGCAACTGCATGAGAGCTTTCAAATGCTGGTATGATTCCCTCTTTTTGTGATAACCAAACAAAAGCTTTTAACGCCTCTTTATCAGTGATAGAGTCATACTTTACAACTTGATTATCATGTAGATAACTATGCTCTGGTCCAATTCCTGGATAATCAAGTCCAGCAGAGATTGAGTGGGCTTCTAAAATTTGTCCATCATCATCTTGTAAAAGATAACTCATTTGTCCATGTAAAACTCCAGCAGACCCTTTAGCCAAACTTGCACCATGTTTATTACTATCAAGTCCCAATCCTGCTGCTTCTATACCTATACATTGAACTAAGTTATCTTCTAAAAAATGATCAAATATACCTATTGCATTACTTCCACCACCTATACAAGCTACTACAAAATCTGGCAAACGATCCTCAAGCTCTAATATCTGTTTTCTTGCTTCATAACCGATAACTGCTTGAAAATCTTTTACCATCATAGGGTATGGATGAGGACCTGCAACTGTTCCAATTACATAAAAGGTATCTCTAGCATTACTAACCCAATGTCTAATAGCTTCATTCATAGCATCTTTTAGTGTACGACTACCACTTTTTACTGCATGAACTTTTGCTCCTAAGAGTTTCATTCTAAAGACATTTAACTCTTGTCGTAAAACATCTTTTTCACCCATAAAAATTTCACACTCTAAGCCTAAAAGTGCAGCAATAGTTGCAGTTGCAACTCCATGCTGACCTGCTCCAGTCTCAGCTATAATTTTTTGTTTACCAATCTTTTTGGCAAAGAGTCCTTGTGCAATGGTATTATTTACTTTATGTGCTCCTGTGTGATTTAAATCTTCTCTTTTTAGATACACTTTTAAACCAAGCTCTTTGGAGATATTTTTAGCAAAATACAAAGGGGTCTCTCTACCAACATACTCTTTTAGATAATAGTTTACCTCTTTCCAAAACTCTTTTGAAAATCGAATCTTTTTATACTCACTCTCAAGCTCTAAAAGTATTGGCATTAAAGTTTCAGGTACATATCTACCACCAAATATACCATAGTGTCCATTTGTATCTGGATCAAATTTTGAAGGTTTTGGGATATACACTAATCCACATCCAAAACAGAATATACTTTAGTAATCTCTTTAAGCTCTTTATCACCTTGCAAAAAGGTTAAATTTAGTATAAAACAGGCCTCTATACAATTGGCTCCTGCTTTATTTATAAGATTTGCTGAAGCTTTAGCAGTTCCACCTGTTGCAATTAGATCATCTATCAAAAGAACTTTTGGATTTTTAATCCCATTTTTAAAAGCATCAATATGTATCTCAACCTCATCAAAACCGTACTCAAGTGAATATTTTTCTCCAATTGTTGTATATGGGAGTTTTCCACTTTTTCTAATTGGCACAAAACCAACATCCAAAGCATAAGCTAGGGGTGAGCCAAATATAAAACCTCTACTATCAATTCCAGCAACAAAATCGATCTCATAGCCTCTATATCTATCGATCAAATGATCCATCAAAAAATTAAAAGCTTTATTATCATTTAAAAGTGTCGTAATATCTTTAAATACAATCCCTGGTTTTGGAAAATCTTTTACATCTCGAATTGTACTTAATAGATAATTTTTATCTCTTGAATTTAACTCTTTCACAATTTTCCTTATTTAAATATGATGTATTTTAAAATTAAAAACACTCCTGTAAAAAGACCAAATGCTATATAGGATATAAGTTCAACTGTCATATTTTTTCCTTTATATAAGAGCATCGATTTTACCCTCTAACTCTTTAATTTTTTTTAATAACTGTTCATTCTCGTGTCTATATTGAGAGTTTCTTGTTCTTAAAACTTTTATATCATCTTTTAGTTTATCAAGTTCATCTGTCAAAATATCTATATTTCCTATAGATCTTTGAAGTTGCACTCTATATTTTCTAATTAAAACTTCAGCATCTAAAAGACTATCTTTGATTACAAGATTGCTCTTTTGCTCTTTTTTGTATAAAGCTTTATTGTAATTTAGCATGATCAATAAATATACTATTACAAATATCAATAGTGTATAAATTAACCAACTTGATAACATCACAACTCTATCTTTTCAACCCTCTTTGTATGTCTGCTTCCAAGAAATTCACTTTTACTCCAAGACTCTAAAATAGACTCAATTACACCAACTCCTACAACTCTTTGTCCAAAACATATAACATTTGCATCATTATGCTCCCTTGCCATTTTGGCAGTATAGCTATCATGTACAAGTGCTGCTCTTATACCTTTGTGTCTATTGGCTGCTAAACTCATACCAATACCTGTACCACAAATAAGCACTCCAAAACTTCCACTATCTTCTAAAACTTTAGAGCATAATAGATGTGCATAATCGGGATAATCAACTCTTGTCTTGGAAGATGGACCTAAATCTTCTACTTCATGTCCTAAACTTTGTAATATATTAATTACATCTTTTTTTATCGCAAATCCTGCATGATCTGTTGCAATATAATATTTCACTAAAAATCCTCGATTTTTTTGGGATTATATCCTATTTAGTGTTAAAATTTTATCTTTTCGCTTAATTTTTATACTAATGTTACTATCTTTGGTTTTAAAAAATAGCTCCTGTTTTAATTGATACAACTTTTTTACATCTACATGATCAATAGATAAGATTTCATCACCACTCATTAGACCAAGTTTATCGGCAATTGAATTTTTTATAACTTTAGTAATTTTTAAGCCTTTTGAAGTATCCAAATAGACACCCAACTTTATAGCCTTTTTATAATCCATCTTTGGTGGAAAAAGAACAAAATCTGCCATTTGTGACTCAATGTTTACATCTTGTAAAATAACTGCATATGAAAGATTTGTATCTCTATAAACCCTATAAGGTATTCCAAATCTCTTTTTTAAGTGTCCATTGCCAGTAAGTGCTACAATAGAATACTCTCTATTTTTATTTAAAAAGCTCTTTATTCCCTCAGCCATACTCTCATCCCAGACAATTTGGGATTGATAGACAAACTCTATATTGCTATTTTTTGTCTTTTCTTTATGTATTGGGGAGTTAAAAAAGTTTTGTAGATAATCTTTATACTCTTTATTTGAAAAATCAAGCTTTTTTGGTAAAAATTTACTCTCATTTTGTTCAAGTGATAAAAATCCACCTTTTGTTATCTTTTTTATGATCTCTTTTTGTATATTTAAAGCTATAACTGGAATTTTATTCTCTTTTGCAAAGTCTAAAATCGGTTTATAAAGGTTATAATCAAACCCCCATCTTTTAAAGTACTCACTCTTTTGTAAAAACTCTCTTTGGCTTAAATTCCCATCTATATATTTATCTAGTGCAAATTGGTATGGCTTTTGAAACATCTCCATACCTATTGCTATTTTTTTACCCTTATCATGTAGAGCTTTAATGATATTTAATTGATTTAAATGGTGTGCAAAATTGGTATGAGCTTCACCAACATAGATAACTCTTTTATCTTCTATTTTATCTATTAGATCATCAAACTTTAAACCATTTGGAACTTTTATAATAGTTTGATCTTGAAAAAGAAATACTATACCTCTTTGGCTCTTTAGTATCTCTTTTTTTATAATTTTGCCATCTTTAAAATAGAGAATTGAGTATTTAAGATATCGTTTTAGTTTTCTTTTTATTTTATTAAACTCATTATCATCTTTTGAATAGACAAAAGAGACTATTTTAGACTCATTCCAAGGATTTTTTGCACTCTGAATATAAAAACCATCTTTTTTAAACTCCAAATTTGGAATAAATTTATTTGCCAATTTAATACTATCTTTTAAAAATATGATATGAGCATTTTTAGCTTGATCAAATGTTAAGTTTTGATCTAAAACAGCTTTTGCATTTTTAAAAAGTTTTTGATACTTTTTTGCCTCTTTTCCTACAATGATAACCGGCTCTTTAGCAAAAAAAGAGGATAAAGTTATAGGAATCTCTTTTTTTGTCAATTTTCTAAATAGATCATAATTTTTATCAAAAACTATTTTTTTTGGTTTTTGTTTTAAAGAGAGTGTAATTTTTGAGATATTTTGATCTACTCTTATACTAAATTTTTCACTATCATTTATCCAAATTGGAAGAAGAGTGTTTGTATTTGCATTGATATTAAACTCTACATGATAACTGCCC
>JALWLB010000038.1 GCA_027081145.1 Campylobacterales bacterium | reverse complement strand
ATGCTCTTTGTAAGCTTTTATAAAATCTTCGATATCAACTTTTATACCGATATTGACTACATGATATCCATTGTTTGTAAGAATTATATCAACCAAATTTTTACCCACATCATGTACATCACCTTTTACAGTTCCAAGAATAAGTGTGGTTTTTTTCTTTGTCTCTTTTTTTGGTAAGTATGGATTTAAAAAATCTACAGATGCTTTCATAGTCTCAGCAGATTGTAGTACAAATGGTAGTTGCATCTTTCCACTTCCAAAAAGCTCTCCTACAACTGACATAGCATTTAGAAGTATCTCATTTATAATGATTTCTGGTTTGATCTCATCTTTGGCACTTTTTAATAACTCTAACATCCTCTCTTTATCACCATCTATGAGTAGTTGGTGAATTTTATCTCTAGTTGATAATTTATCAAACTCATCATCATCTTGTTTTTGAGAAGCCTCAGCAGTCGAAAAGTGCTCTATCAATTTAAAAAGAGGATCACCCTCATCTCTTTTGTTAAAAAGCAGATCTTCACATATCTTTTTATCAATTTCACTGATTTTGTGCATAGGGATAATCTTTTTTACATCCACAATAGCCATACTAAGTCCAGCCTCGATACAGTGGTGCAAAAATACAGAGTTTAAATACTCTCTAGCAACTTTACTAAGCCCAAAAGAGATATTTGAAACACCCAAAACAAAACCAACCTCTGGATGCATTTTTGAAAACTCTCTTATAGCTTCGATCACTTCGATAGCTGCACTAAAATACTCCTCATCTCCACTACCAACTGTAAAAGTAAGCAGATCAAAAACCAAATCTCTTGGATCAAGAGCGTGTTTTTTAGTAGCTCTTTCATAAATCCTTTGTGCAATTTTTAATTTTTGCTCTTTTGTTTTTGCCATACCCTTTTCATCTATAGCCAAACAGACCAAAGCTGTACCAAATCTCTTTGCCAAAGAGCAAATTTCATCAAACTTTTCAATTCCATCTTCAAGATTGACCGAATTTATAATAGCTCTTCCACCAATCTGTTTTAGACCAATTTCCAAAGTTTTACTAACAGTTGAATCAACCATCAAAGGAAGAGTTATCTTTTGAGAATACAAAGATGCCAAAATCTTCATATCCCTACTCTCATCTCGCCCCGCAAAACCTACACTCAAATCAAGTGCCGTTGCTCCTGCTCTAACTTGTTGTTGTGCAACTGATAGAGTTTTTTCATAATCCTCAGCCAAAAGAAGCTCTCTAAAAGCTTTAGAGCCAGTTGCGTTTGATCTCTCCCCTACCAAAAATGGAGCTGGAGTTTGAACCAACTCTTTTGTCTCAAATAGCGAAGCAAGTGATTTTGGGTGTGAGCCAGTTGGAGGTTTTGGAATTTTGCCTTGTGTGATATCATGTAGAGCTTTGATATGAGCTGGAGTAGTACCACAACAACCTCCTAAAATTGCAACTCCATCAAAATTTAAAAACTCTTTTTGAATTTTTGAAAACTCATCATAACTCATAGGATAATATGTCTGCCCTCCCCTATTTTGTGGCAATCCTGCATTTGCATGAATACTTATAGGTTTATGCCAAAGTTCACTCAAAGTTTTGACATGTTTTTTGACCTGAGATGGACCTGTTCCACAATTGAACCCCAAAGAAAATATATCAAATGGCTCAAGTATAGTAGCGATAGTTTTAACATCTGTACCTATAAGCATAGTCCCACTAAGCTCGATAGTAACTGAAACCATTATGGGTAAATTTACTCCATAATCTTTCATCACATCATAACAAGCATGTAAAGCAGCTTTGATCTGTAAAGGATCTTGACAAGTCTCAAGCAAAAACAGATCAACCCCACCATCAATCAAACCTCTTGCAGCTTCACAAAATCCCTCATACATCTGATCATAATCGATATGCCCCAAAGAGGCAAGTTTAGTACCAGGACCTATATCACCAGCTACAAATCTAGGCTTTTGCTCACTATCATGTAACTTACAAGCACTTTTAGCTATCATAGCTCCAGCTTTAGCCAACTCATAAGTTCTATCACCAATACCATAATCTTCAAGTACCCAAGGAATAGCTCCAAAAGTGTTACTCTTGATAATATCAGCTCCAGCTTTTAAATAATCCTCATGAATCTTTTTAATCCCCTTGGCAAAGGTCACATTTAAAAGCTCATTACAACCCTCATTACCCTGCCACATATCCGCTGGAATATCTAAAGTTTGTATCTGAGTACCCATCGCACCATCGATGATAAGTACTTTTTGTTTGATCAACTCTTCTATATTTTTCAAATGTTTTCTCTTTAAAATTTTTAAAAGATTTTAGCATAATTTTATTACATGATATCATGTAGAGTAAAAAATCACACAGAAGATGACTAGACTCATTTATCCAAATGAGATAATTATGTAGTATCTTTAATAAAAAATAAGATACCAGTTCAACTAGTAATCTCCTTTGAAAATTATCACAAATATCATATGTTGTGAACAAATACACCTTCTTGTCGCTTCATTAAAATTTTGGTATAATCAAGAAAAAACCATAGGAAAAATCATGCAAACATTAACTATTAAAGTAAAAGATGATTTCATGGCAGAGTTTATAAAAATAATTGATACACTAAAGGACAATGTTATACTTAAAAAAGATAAAAATTTAGAACTTGACCCATATTTTTATGAGCGACAAAAAAAATTACATAAAATAAGAGATGATATTAAAAGTGGAAAAGCCAAAATGCTTTCACAAAAACAATATGATAATGAAATGGAAAAATTTTTTAAAAAGCTAGAAAAAAAATATGCAAATCAAGCGTCATGAACAATACATTTCTAATCTTTTTGCTATACTTCAATATATCTCAAAAGACAAGATTTCAGCAAGTCGAAACTTTAAAAATAAACTTGATAAAAAAATAAATAATCTAACACACTTTCCATACAAAAATAGACCATCAATATATTTTGACAATGAAAACATCAGAGATATGATATTTAAAGGATATACCATAACATATGAAATTAACATTCAAGACAACACCATAGAAATATTAGATATTTTTAACCAAAACAAGCGTTAGATGCAACAAAACTTCACATATGATAAATGCTCTATCTCCAAACCTTTATTTTTTAATCTCTGAAACAATAACCCCTCTAAAATCCCCCTCTTTAAAACCCACTGCAAGGTCATTTGGATATGCTTTTGTGATTGTGGTTTTTAATTTTTCATCGATATTTTCTCCATGACACTTTAGACAGATACCCTTGATCAAAAGAGGTTTATATACTCTATATTCATTTTTATTTTGAATGATTACTATATCTTTTGGTGAAAAAGTTTTATTTTGAATTTTTTCTATATAAGTTTTCATAACCTCTATATCTTTGGCATCTGGTTTATTGTTTTCGTTTCTGTATTTAAGAGCTGTTCTTCTAACACTCGCATATGGAGGTAGTTTTTCATTTACTTTAGCCGTAATACTATCAGCCGCACCAATACAAAACCCCAAAGCACTCTCACCGCTTGGATCCAATTTCATCTTTGCCATTAGGTTTTGTTTTAACTCACCTCCTAACATTTTGATATATTTTACGCCCTCTTGTTTGATCTCTGTCATATCCGCTTGTAGATAAATAGCTGTAAATAAACTTGCTAAAATTAAACTTACTTTTTTCATGATCTCTCCTTGCTATTACAATGAGTCTATTTTAGCACATTTTGTTATCTGTACAAAATTTCTGTATTAGTCATATTTTCACTTATTTTAGAGATGAGATTGACTATTCAAGATATCTCGTAACCTAAAATGAAAATCCAGCGTTAATTTCTGGGTAACCTTTAGAGATTTTCTCGCCTGATTCGCTCTCTCTATATTCATATACCCATCCAATACTCATAAAAGAGTTCATTCCCATTTGCATTGCAATTCCCATACGACCACCATAAACACTATAATCTTCATACGGTTTATCTACTGTAGTACGATTAAAAACAACACCAACATAAGGATTATATCCACCCATTGGAGCATAGAGAGTTATAGGAATACTCACCTCATATATACTAGGTTTATCACCAAACCAGCCACGATATCCAGCTCCAACCGATAGATTATCAATTATAAAATAGTTTACATTAATTCCTATTACTGTGTAATTATTTCCATAACTACTGCTTGAATTTACACTAAAACCAAAATTTTTATATCCAGACGAAAAGATTCCACCAGCCAAAAGTTTTGAAGCTAGTAGTGACATTAATAAAACTTTTTTCATCTAATAATCTCCTTTTTGTTGGAAATAAATTCCAACAAAAATTCCTCTCTCTAAAGCTTTGCCCTAACGGGCAAGATATGAAACCCTCAAGATTTTTGCTTTTGTTTATGATTTTACTAAAAATCATGAGTGTTTCATAAATGTTCCTCATCTGCTACAAAATATCTAGTAGCAATCTCTATTTGGCTTCGATAAATTCACCTCTGTCTTTATCATAATATTCAACTTTTGCACTCTTTATATCATAGTGCCAAGCACTAAGTGTAAGCTCACCAGCTTCTACTGCTTCTTTTACCGCTGGATAGGTCAAGAGATTATCTAACTGAAAAACGGCAGACATTTTCTCAGTCATGTCAAGCTTTTCTCTAAAATCCGCTTTTTCACTTATATTCTCTTCAACATATTTTTTTGCTCTCTCACCAAGTTTTAACCATTTTTTTACATGTATAAATTTCTCATTATCCAATTGATCAGCTGTATATAGCCCTTCAATCGCTCCACAATGAGAATGTCCGCAAACTATAATATCTTTTACTTTTAATGCCGAAACTGCATACTCAATAGCAGAAGCAGTTGCAAGATATTCAGCATTTGGATTATAAGGTGGCACAAAATTTCCTATATTTCTTGTTATAAAAAGATCACCAGGATCAGTTGAAGTCATTAGATTTGGAACGACTCTTGAATCACAACATCCTATAAAAAGAGCTTTTGGATTTTGTCCATTGTCCGCTAAATCAACCAATTTATCTTGAAGTTTTTTAACCTTTTTCTCTCTAAAAACTTTATTGCCATCTAAAAGTGCTTCACTATGCATCTATATCCCCTTCTATTTATTTTGAAAAAGTTGATTCCTCTACAATTACCGCATAACGATATCCATATCCAAAATCTTTATCAACTCTAAGCTTTCCAGATGCTACAACAATATCACCCACTTCTGGAGTTTGCTTTTTAGAAGTAAAGATCACATCACTATCTTCTCCACTACCTGAGCCATCTTGTATATGAACCCACGATTTGCCCATAATATTTTCAGATACTTTTACAACCTTTCCTCTTACTTTAACAATTTTGTCTTTTAAATCACTCTTTTTACTATACAAATCAGATACTCTATATCCATCTTTTAGCTTTTTAATGGTCTCAATTTTTGGCTTTTTTAGAGGTGAAGTAGCTTTATTTACAACACTTGCAAAAAGAATTTTATCAAATGTTCTATCCAAAGTTTTACTCTTAAAATCAACCATCCACATCTCTTCTATAAAGGTTATCTTTTGTCCCTTTTTAAATTCGCCACCAGCTACAGCAATCCAAAACTTTTTACCATCTTCTTCTATATTTATATAATTATATCCGGCACTTTTAATAATTTCTGTTGCTACTCCACTATGGGTTGTGACAACATCTTTGGCATTCTCTTTTGCCTGTGGAGGCATAGCGTAAATTGTAGTTGCAATAAGAGATGAGATTAAAAATTTTTTAACTATTTTCACATGTTTTCCTAATAATTTATTTTTTCTAATCTCCATTATACATCATAAACTTAAAATTCATCAAAATTTTGACGAATAGCCTCATATAATACTATTCCAACTGAAACTGATAGATTTAAACTTCTACCATTTTCTTTCATAGGAATTGTGATCATATTGTTTGGATTTTTTTTCATAAGTTTCATTGGAAGTCCTGTAGATTCAGCACCAAAAAACAAAAAATCACCTTTTTGAAATTTAGCTTTAAAATATGCTTTATCACTCTTTGTTGTAGCAAAAAAAAATCTCTCAATACTCTTATCATGTAGGCTCAAAAACTGCTCAAGACTATCCCAAATCTCTAAATCCAAAAATTTCCAATAATCCATCCCAGCTCTTCTAACCGCTTTTTCATCTATATCAAAACTAATTGGCTTTATGATATGAAGCTTTACATTTGTATTTACACAAATTCTTCCTATGCTTCCTGTATTTTGCGGGATTTGTGGATTGACTAAGACTATATTGAACATTAAAAGTTATGACACCATAAACAGAGTTGACTAGAGCTATTTGATACTACTCTAAGTTTGGCTAAATCTTTTTGAGCATCATATGATGTTAAACTATTTAAATGACAACTTTGACAAACTACCTTGCCATTTCGTAACAAATCACTAACACTACTTCCACCTTTTAAATCTCCAGCTATGTATGAGTGTTTAGGTTTTAGAGTATTGAGGTTTTCATCATACATGATATCTACTACATGATGTTTTTGTAAATTTTTACCAAAAGCAATATTTATAACTATAAAGAGTAAAAATAAAATCTGTTGCACCTAATAATCTCCTTTTTGTTGGAAGTAAATTCCAACAAAAATTCCTCTCTCTAAAGCTTTGCCCTAACGGGCAAGATATGAAACCCTCAAGATTTTT
>JALWLB010000037.1 GCA_027081145.1 Campylobacterales bacterium | reverse complement strand
AAAAGGTGATGTACATGATGTGGGTAAAAATTTGGTTGATATAATTCTTACAAACAATGGATATCATGTAGTCAATATCGGTATAAAAGTTGATATCGAAGATTTTATAAAAGCTTACAAAGAGCATGATGCACAAGCTATTGGTATGAGTGGATTGCTTGTAAAATCAACAGCAATTATGAAAGAAAATTTACAAGAGCTTAAAAATAGAGGTATTGATGTGCCAGTTTTACTTGGTGGAGCGGCTCTTACAAAAAAGTTTATTGATGAGTTTTGCAGACCTATTTATGATGGAGCAGTGTTTTATTGTAAAGATGCTTTTGATGGTATTGTTGCTATGAGTCGAATTGAAGAGGGAAATTTAGATACCAATTTGGGTAAAAATGAGATAGAAGAAGAGATAAAGATTGCTAAAAAGAGCAAAATTATCAAAGATATAGATCCAAAAGATATAAAAATGCCAGATAGAGGTATAAAAACACCAATTCCTCCTTTTTGGGGTAGAAGAGTGCTTCAAACAGATATAAAAGAGTTGGCATTTGATTGGATCAATCATAAATTACTATTTTCTAAAAGATGGGGATATTCAAACAAAGGCTTAACTAAAGAGCAAAGACAAAAACAAGCAGATGAGACTCTTTGGCCACTTTTTGAGAGATTAAAAGAGGAGATTTTACAAAAAGATATATTTGCTCCTGTTGCACTTTATGGTTATTTTCCATGTCGAAGTGATGGAGATACTTTGCTTGTATTTGATGAGAGTGAGGGATTTTTTAATTTAAATGAACAAAATAAAGAGCCCTTAGAGAGTGTGAGAGATAGAGCAAAATATAGATTTAAATTTCCAAGACAATCAAGAAAACCCTACAGATGTTTGAGTGATTATTTTAAAAGTGATGTACATGATGTAGTTGCTTTTACTTTGGCAAGTGCTGGAGGAAAATTTAGTGAGTATGAGAGTAAATTGTATAAAGAGGGTCGTTATAAAGAGTATCATTTTGTTCATGGGCTTGGTGTTGATTTGGCTGAAGCACTAGCAGAGATACTTCATAAACAGATAAGATTGGAATTAAATATAGCCGATAATGAAGGGCATAGTCTAAGAGATGTAAAAATGCGTGCATATAAAGGTGCAAGGTACTCATTTGGATATGATGCTTGTCCAGATCTATCTATGAATAAAGAGTTATTTGAGATGTTAAATCCAGAGGAGTTTGGTGTATCGTTGAGTGAGAGTTTTCAAATGCACCCAGAACAGAGCACAAGTGCACTAGTTGTGTATCATCCATCTGCCAACTACTTTTCTATATAGTACTCTTAAAAGTTAATTATACTTTACACGATCGCTTCACTATTGTATTTTATAATTGTGATATTGGGAGGTGTATTGTGAAAAAGATAGTTGGTTTATTGGTTGGAATTTTTACACTTTTTAGTTTTAGTGGATGTGAGAGTCAAACTACACTAACATTTAATAGCAGTGATTTTTTATATTTATCTGATGTATCTAATGAGTATCCTAAAGAGATTGTTTATGGAGTGTTAAAATCTCAACTTGCTCTACATGATAACTCACTTGATAGCTATTCTAAAGGAAAAGTTACAAAATACTCTTTTGAAGATAGATTGATGAATACTTTGTATTTGGAAGTTAGTAGCGATTATTTGAAAATTTATGATTATCAAACGCTTATTTTAAAAGATACTAAATTGGAATTTTTTATGGATTTGGATAGTTTTAGGTATGAGTATAACTATGATGGTTGGTTATATGATCAAAACTTTGGAAATCTTTACTTTAAGACGCTAAGTACATTTGTAGGTAAAGCGAATAATAACCCATATAGCGGTAAAATGCTCATTAAAAAAGATGGTATGAGTATCTATGTTGATGTTGTTGATAGTATCAATGTAGATATAACCTTAGATTATGAATCTGATGGGCTACATGATAAGGTGATATATACAACATGGGCTGAGTTGGGTTTTTAGAAATTAAAAAAGGAAGAAATTGAGGATAAAAGTTTTATTGTTGATACTTCCTCTACTCTTATACTCAAGTGAACTAAAATATCTCAAATTTAAATCAAATCACCAATTTAAATCAAACAAACTTTATGAAGTGCTTGATTTGAAACTTCCATCTTGGTATGAATTTTATAAAAAAAAGATACCCAAAATAGATCCAAAAGATATCCAAAAATTAAAAGAGTCTTTGCTTGAGTTTTATAAATCTGAGGGTTTTTACCATACTACTATAGGTGTAGAGGAGTTAAATACAACTGTTGTATTTCAAATTAATGAAAAAAATCCAATTATCGTAAAGTCTATTACTATTGTTAGTGATGCAAAGATAAATGATCTTATTAGCTTTAAAGAGGGCGATATATTTAATGCTAAAAAATTTGTACAAATCAAAGAAAATATAAAAAAAAGAATGTTAGAAAATGGCTATTGTAACTATAACTTAGACTCAAAAGCTAGAATAGATATAGAAAAAGATATCGCTTATCTTCGCTATAATCTTAATAAATACCAAAAGTGTAAATTTGGTGATATAGATGTTTTAGGTTTAGAGAGTATTGATAAAAAGGTGATCATGTCTCGTTTGAAGTTCAAAGAGGGTGATATATATGATGCAAAAAAAGTTACACAAAGTTACAATACAATTTCGGGTCTGGAAGCATTTGATAGTGTACAGATAAATTTAGATCAAAAACAAGATATTGTTAAGGTAAATATAGGATTAAAAGAGAAGCTAAAAAGACATCGCCAAAGAGTGGGTATTGGTTATGAGAGTAATTTAGGATTTAAAGCTATGCTTCGATATGAGGAGAAAAATTATCATGGTAATGCACGAAAAATAGCGTATGATTTGAAATACTCTAAAAAAGAGACACTTTTTAAAAATACATTTTTTTGGCCAGCACTTTTTAAAATTCCTATAAAGCCATATTATTATATGGATTTAAAGAATGTTTTTGCTTATTCGCTTGATCAATTTGACAACTTTAATGAAGAGAAAATTTCAAATAATTTACACTTTTTAAGAGAATTTATCGATTTTAGTGTTGATAGTGGTGTGTTGATTGAGAGGATAAATATAGAAAAAACAAAAGATATCTGTAGTGTTGTTGATGGTGATTTTTTTCTATTTTCACCATTTTTAAAAGCTATTATAGATAAAAGAGATTCAAAACTAAATCCCAAAAAAGGTATTTTTCTAAGCTCTTATGCAGAAGCTGGTATTAAATATATAGCCTCTAGTACAACTTATGCAAAATTTATTCAAGAAGGAAGATTAATTTATAGTATAAAAGATATCACATTTGCACTCAAAGGAAAGCTTGGCTTTATAAGAGAGTTTCAAAAAAGACTTCCAGAATCAAAACTATTTTTTGCTGGAGGTGCATTTAGTAATCGTGGATATGGATATAATAGATTAGGAGCGTTTGATTCGACATGTTCAAATGTTGGTGGTAAAACTATGGTTGATACCACTTTAGAGATCAATTTTCCTATATATGGTGATCTATATGGTGGAGTGTTTTTCGACTCTAGTATGATTAGCGAAAAAAGTTTGTATTTTAATAACGATTTTAAACACTCTATTGGATTTGGTATTCGATATATCACACCAATTGGACCTGTTAAGCTCGATTTTGGAGTAAATGTAGAGGACAAAAACCAAAATGCTATCCATTTTCAAATAGGGCAATCATTTTGAAAAAAAGAACCATTAGAATTATAGGCTATATAGAGGCATTTTTGCTAATAGGTACATTGATTTTTTTTATTTCGGCTCACTCTAAAACTTTGGCTTATATTGTAGATAAAGCTACAGTTGGATTAGGACTTTCATATGAGAGTATCTCTGGTAGTCTGTTGCAAGAGATTGAGTTAAAAAATTTAAAATATCAAAATAAAATTTTGGCTGATGAGGCGAGAGTTAAGTGGAATATTTTGTATCTATTAAAAGCAAAAGTTGCTATTGAAGATATAGTTTTAAAAGATGTAAATTTAAATGTTTTAGATGAGATGATTAGCAATATTTCTAAAGATAGATCAAAAGACAAAGAGCAAAAATCATCATCTATCACAATACCATATATTAGTATCAATAATCTATTTTTTTCAACAAAACCGTATCATGCAAGAGGTATAAAGATAGAGAAATTTGAGATAAAAATAAAAAACTTAAGAGGAGATTTGAATAATTTAGAGCTTGATAATTTTCAAATAGATACTATTAATGATCATACAAATATAATGGCAAATGGTTATATAAGAGATAAAGAGCTTAAGTTTGAGCATTTGTGGGTTCAAGATATAGATATAGATAAGATTATCAATTTTAATATCAAACAATTTAGTAAAAATGATGAAAATTTAACAGATACATCTCAAAAATCAGAAGATGACACTTTTTCAAATCTATTACAGACTCTTTATGTTAAAGACTTTAAAGCAGATATAAAACCATTTAAGTATGACCAATACCATATCAAAATAGCTACTGTCAGTGCTAAAAAGATAAAGTGGGATTTTAAAGAGTTTAATATTAGTAAAATAAAGTTAGATGGTGATACAAATTTAGGCTCTGTCTCTTTAAGGGGGAATGTTTTAAAAAATGAGCTATTTTCAAAAACAACTCTAAATTTATATCGTGAACCATACTTTAAAAAACTTGTAAAAGAGATAGATTTTGAGAGCTTAAATCCTATTAGTGCCGATTTAAATATCAACAAAAATCACATTCAATCAAAAATATATCTAAGTTCAAACAACTTATTTGATGGCAATTTGAGTTTTTTGGATCTAAATCTTAAAACATCTATTTCAACTCTTAATTATAATTTTGCATCAAAGATATTGGATATCAAAACAGAAGCAAATTTAAAAACAGCCTATTTTGATGATGCAGATGTTAAAAATAGATTTGTTTATGATAAGCACTTTTTAAACCAAGGAGATTTGATAATAAATCAAATCAGTGATAATATACCAAAAGAGTTGCACTTTTTACTAAAAGATGCAAAAGTTAATTATAACATCGATAGTAATTTACTAAAGGTCAATTTAAATAGCTCAAAACTTTATGCAGATTTTGATTCTAAAGATTTTCAAAAAGGTAGTTTAAAAATTAGATCAAAACCTATTTTTATGAGCCGTTTTGTTAAAGATTTGCCACCAACTTTAAAGAAATTAAAATTTAAACTACAAACAGACTCTTTGATAGATTTTCAAAATGTACAAAATACAAAAACTCATCTAAATATAAATTCAAATGCTATTGATATAAAAGCAGATCTTAATTTAACAAAAGATATTCACTCAAAGATGCAGATATCTTTAGCAAAAGGATCGATTCTTTCAGAGTTTGACAAAAATATCAAATGGCAAAATATTTTCCCTCTAAGAGCAGATTTTTTATTAGAAGATAACTTGATACTACTAAGTTTTCAAAATGATAGGCTATATTATGTAGGAGAGTATAACTTAAAAAGTGATGAGATAAACTCTACACTAGATATTAATAATCATCAAATAGTCAAAATTAATGGCAAATTAAATAAAACTATTCAAATAGATACAAATATTTCATCTTTGGCAGAATTTCAAAATAGATTGAGTCAATTTTATAAGTTTGAAAAACAACCAATTGATGCAGAGGCAAAAGTAAAAGTTCAAATAGATAAATTAAAATCTATAAATGCAAATATAGATGCACTTTGGTTTTGGTATGAGTATGAAAAAAATCGTTTTAGAGTGATAGAAAATATAAAAACAGATTTGAGTTTTGAAGATGATAAATTAAAAATTAAAAATTACTCATTAGATATTTTTGATAAACATATCTTTGCAAACAGATTATCTTCTATAGATATAAAACAAAATCATGTAGCTATAGAGCAGTTTTGGATTAATGATAAAGCAAAAATTGATGGAGAGTATGATTTAAATAGCTCTCATGGAGAGTTTAAACTTGTTGCAAAAGATTTTTATTATACAGGTAAAGAGGGAGAGATAACATTTGATGCCTCCTTAAGTGCTGTTCTTTCAAAAGAGATTACTCAAATTGAGGGTGATATATTAATTAAAAGTGGTATTATTACTTATGAGCCTAAAAAAGAGCACTATGTAACAGATGATGATATAGTAATTATCCAAGAGGAAGAGACAAAAGCCAAAGAAAAAGAGCAAGATAAATTGGCATTAGATATAAAAGTGCTTACAAAAAAGAGTATCAAATACAAAGTAAATAGTATTGATGTTGATTTAGAGAGTGATATACAACTTTGGAAAGAGAAACAAAAACCGTTAGAGCTTTTGGGAATTATTAAGCTACTTGGTGGAAGTTATGAAGAGTCAAACAAAGAGTTTTTGATTCAAAATAGTGAAATTTTATTTGGAGGCAAGGCTTTAAACCCTTATCTAAATATTAAAGCTACACACAAAAATGAACCCTACATGATAACCATTGATATACTTGGTACTCTTGAGGCTCCGGTTATTAGTTTTACATCAAATCCATATCTGTCACAAAGCGATATTTTATCAATCATACTTTTTAATACCGCAACTTCTGATCTTTTGACAACAAAGCAAAACTCATCTACAAGAGCTCTTTCGATGTTTGGAAATACTTTTGCAAAAGAGTTGGTTAGTAATTTTGGAATAAAATTGGATAAACTGGTGCTTCTTACAACCCCAA
>JALWLB010000036.1 GCA_027081145.1 Campylobacterales bacterium | reverse complement strand
TTGATAAATTTCCGGTGTAATTGGTAATTTATCATCTGTTATCTTTTTAATAACTTTGTCTGAGAAAAGATTAAACTGTTTTAAAATTAACTCTTTTTCATTCGGTTTTTCTTCTATTTTAGTGTTTTTATTTTTTTTACTTCTTTTATTTATAACTTTATCTTTATCTAAACAAATCATATACTTTCCTCACTAAGACTATAGTTGTAAATCGACAATAAAGCCTATTTTTTTATTTTTGTCAAATTTTATGAAAATTTATACTAATCTCTCATTCTATAACTCAAAGATTCAAGCAGATGTGATTTTTGTATGCTACATGATTGATCCAAATCAGCAATAGTTCTAGCAACTTTTAAAACCTTTTTGATCCCTCTTTGGCTTAGATTAAATCTCTGTATAGCACTGTTTAAAATAGTTCTATTTTGTTTATCAAGTTTACAGTGTGTATCTATTTCTAAATCACTCATTTTGCCATTTAACTCTTTTTGTCCTCTTTGTAGCTGCATTTTAAAAGCTTGACAAACCTTTTTAAACATATCGGATGAACTTATTGTTGGCTTATCATCACTCTTTATCTCATCCATTTGTACATGTATATCTATCCTATCAAGAAGAGGTGAAGAGAGGCGGTTTTTATATCTTTGTATTTCAAGATCACTGCATCTACACTCATTTTTTTGGCTCAAAAGATTACCGCATGGACATGGATTCATAGCTGCAATAAACAAAAATTTGGTTTGATACTCTATTTTTGTATTTACTCTTGAAATTAATAGACGATTATCTTCAAGAGGCTCTCTTAAAGACTCTAAAACTGTTTTTGCAAAATGAGGCAACTCATCAAAAAACAAAACTCCATTATTGGCAAGAGCAACCTCTCCTATTTGTGCATTTTTACTTCCTCCGCCAAATATACTAGCTCTACTAGCTGAGTGATGAGGTGATCTCATTGCCCTAATAGGTCTAAAAGATGGCTCTTTTGCACTTAGTGAATCAAGTTTAGCAGATTCTAATATCTCCTCTAGTTTCATAGGTGGCAAAATATACCTAATCCTTTTTGCACACATACTTTTACCACATCCGGGACTACCAACAAAAAGTATATTATGCATTCCAGCAGCACTTATGAGCGAAGCTCTTTTTGCAATCTCTTGTCCATAAATATCCAAAAAATCAAGCTTAAACTCTTGTTGAAAATAATATTTTGTTTTATTATATTCAATAAAATCAAACTCCAATTTTGTAGATGAAAGAGTTGGTTTTATATCAGTAGAAAATATATCAATAGCCTCTTTTAGAGTTTTCGCACTAAAAATCTCTATACCGGGAATTTTTATAACTTTTTCAACACTATCTTTTGGAACAATCACTTTTTTAATCATCTTATCTTTTGCCAAAGATAAAATAGTAGGAAATATCAAATTTGTATCTTTTAATCTCCCATCAAGTCCCAACTCTCCAAAAGCAAAAAAATCATTAAAATTTTTTTCACTATTTTGTAAAGCTATCAAAAGAGCAATTGGCAAATCAAAATGACTACCCTCTTTTTTTAAATCTGATGGAGATAGATTTACTGTAACTTTTTGAGGAGGAAATTTAAAATCAACCTTAGATAGCGCCGATTTTACTCTCTCTTTGGACTCTTGTATAGAAGCTCCTGCAATTCCAACTATAGAAAAGCTTGGTAAAGCTCTTATAAATGCAACTTCAACCTCTACTACTTTTGCTAAAAAGCCATCCATTGTGGCACAAAAAATCTTTTTCACTTTTCTTTAAGTTTCTTTTTTAACTCTTTTTCAAATTTTTTTCTTTTTAAAAATGATAATTTATCTATAAAAAGTATTCCATTTAAATGATCTATCTCATGTTGAATTGCTATTGCTTCGAGATCCTCAAACTCTCTTTGTATAACTTTTGCATCTCTGTTTTGAAACTCCAATACAATTTTTTGTGCTCTTTTAATATCTTCATAAAAATTAGGTACACTCAAACAACCTTCTTGATAGACTATTTCTCCTTGTGAGTGTAAAATTTTTGGATTTATAATTTCTAAAAGAGTCTCTTTTGATTGTTGTTGATCTTGATTTGGAATATTGATTATCAAAGCTCGTAATGGAACATCAATCTGAATAGCTGCTAAACCTATCCCCTCTTTTTGTATCATGGTATCATACATATCATCCAATAAAGAGTGTAGTTGTTGATCAAAAGTATCAATACTTTTAGAAACTTTCCTAAGATTTTTATTAGGATAAGTTATAATATCTCGTATCATGTAACCAATTTATCTAAAGCAGAAACTATAATTTGCTCTTTTGTTATATTTGGATCAATTTTTTCGACTGCAGTAAGCAATCTAACCTCAACCTCTTGAGAGTCTAAAATAAAATTTGCATCTGCTATCATATTTTCTACTCTTTGTGCAGTTTGTAAAGCTTGATCAAAATTTGTATGTTTTAGCACTATTATAAAAACATCATTTTCATAATACGAAACTATATCACTTCGTCTTGAAGTTTTTAGTATCATTTTTGCAACTGTTTTCATAAGAAGAGTCTTATCTTTTTGCCATTTTATATTAGAGATTGACTCTTCATCTATTTTAAGTGCTAAAATTGCACTATGATGCCCAAAAACTTTAATACTTTCTAATTCGCTATCTATTACAGAAAGCAGATATTTTTTATTATAAACTTCAAATCTTTTATCATATATTGTATAATCTTCAAAATCTTTTGAAGCTTTTGAAATCAGTTTATACTTTTGTGTTATATTATTTATATGAGTATTTAAAATTTGAGAGAGTACATTTAACTCCTCTTCAAAAGATACAAGAGTGTATTTATTAGGATTTTTTGCAATCTCCTCTTTTTTTGATTTAACTAAAGCTTGCATTTGGCGTGTTTTTTGATATACTATAGATATAGAATTAGCCAAACTTTTCATCAAAGAAAAACTCTCTTTTGCATTTTTTTCTATCTCTACAATATGATCACTCTTAGAGTCTTTTTCTAAATCAAGAATTTCTTGAATTGCTTTTTGTTGCTGAATATTTTGACCTAATAGCAATTTTTCAAAATATACTTGATAATTTTGTGGCGTAGGAGGAATATTATCTAAAAGCATTCTCTTTAAAACAAGTTGAGAAAAGTTATTTACTCCTTTTAATGAAACCACCTGTTTTTGATCATAACTTGTAACTGCTTTATCCTTTTCTATAGTCGCCACACAAAACCTTTATGATAAACTTTTTTCAAGTACTTTATCTATAAGTCCGTACTCTTGTGCTTCACTTGCACTCATAAAAAAATCTCTATCTGTATCTTTTTCAATTTTTGACAACTCTTGACCAGTCTGTTCTGCTAACATTTTATTTAGACTGTTTTTCATTCGCTGTATCTCTTTTGCTTGTATCTGTATATCAGTTGCTTGTCCTTGTGCTCCACCTAAAGGTTGATGAATCATAATTCTTGAATTTGGAAGAGCGTATCTTTTGCCTTTTGTACCAGAAGATAGTAAAAAAGCTCCCATAGAAGCGGCTTGTCCTATACAAATAGTACAAATATCAGGTTTGATAAAATTCATAGTATCATACATACTCATACCACTAGTTATAACTCCACCTGGTGAATTGATATACAGATAAATATCTTTATCAGGATCTTCAGCTTCTAAAAATAGAAGTTGTGCTACAACAGTTGATGCTACTGCATCATTTATCTCTCCAACCAACATAATAATACGATCTTTAAGAAGCCTTGAGTAAATATCATAACTTCTCTCGCCTCTTCCACTTTTTTCAACAACTATAGGAACATAGCTCATATCTATCCTTTTAATTTTTCATCAAATAACTTTCTAAAAAGCTTATCTTCTACTATTGCCATTTTAACAGCTGGTAATAATCCTTGTTTTTCATAGCTCTGCATATGAGCTTTTGGATCTCGTCCAGATTGTAATGCTTCAAAATATATAGTTTGCATAACTTCTCTATCTTCGACTTCAATATTTTCCAGTTTTGCAAGTTCATCAACTATGAAAGTTAATTTTACACTATCTTTTGACTCATCTCTAAACTCTTCTCTTTTTTTCTTTGCTTTTTCTGGATCTGAAGAGTACTGTTTAATTTCATCTTCACTCAATGAAGAAACAAAACTTCTAAATTTCATATCCATCTCTTGTTCTACTATATTTTCAGGAAGATCAATATCAAACTCTTTTACCAATTTATCAACATATACTGGTTTGATCTCATCCATATATAAAGCATCAAGTTTTCGAGCACGAATTTGCTCTTTAGTTTTTTCTTCAAGTGTTTTTTTAGTTACCGGCTCAGATCCATGTAAAAGTTTTTTTAATAACTCTTCATCTAAATCGACAGATTTGTCTTTTTCTTGAATTTCAAGTAGAGTTACTTTAAAAACTGCCTCTTTTCCAGCCAAGTCTGGTGCATTATACTCATTTGGAAATGTAACAACCACATCCTTTTGCTCATCAATTTTCATACCTATCATTTGATCTTCAAAACCTTCTATAAAAGAGCCACTTCCAATTTCTAATAAGTATCCTTTAGCACTTCCACCAGCAAAAAGTTCACCATTGATAGAACCCTCAAAATCAATCAGTGCAAAATCACCCTTTTTTAGTGCTCTTTTAGTAGTAATTTTTTTCAAAGGTGCATTTGCTTCTATAAGCATTGCTATCTCTTCATCAATCTCTTTTTTTGTAACTTTTACATCTTTGATATCTGGAATAAGCTCTTTATAGTTTTCAAGTTTAATATCTGGTCTTAGCGAAATTTTTATCTCTACTTCTAAAGAGCCTTCATTTTCTTCAAACTTAGATACATTTGGCTCACCAATAATTTTATCTTTATCAATTTTTAACTCTTCAATACCTTTTTCATAAGCTCTTTTTAGAGTATCGCTTTTTGCATCTTCATTAAGTTTTGATCCATATCTCGCTTTTACTATATGAGCAGGGACTTTACCTTTTCTAAAACCATCTATTTTTAGATTTTTTGCCGCATCTTTTGCTAATCGATCCTCTGTCTGTTTTATATCCTCTTTTGATATATTAGCTTTAATAGTTACATTTGCACTATCTATCTTTTCTACTTCAACTTTCATCAGTTCCCTTTTAGTATTAAAATTGTGAGCGAATATAGCAAAATTTTGCTTTTATATCAAGCTGAAAAAAAAGTTTTAAAAATTAGAGATTTTTTTAAGCCACTCATCAAGTGTTTTTTCAAAACCAATCTGGTTTGAGTTATAAAATTTTAAATCTTTTAAAAGATACTTTTGTTCAACCCAGCCACCAAAATCATGTGGATATAGATATTTACTAGAGGGTGGGCTTTTTAAGTGATCTGGAACTTGAAGTTTTTTATGTTTTTTTACATAATTTAATGCTTCATTAATAGCTTTATAGGCTGAATTTGATTTTGGGTTAGATGCTAAAAAAATCACACATTGAGATAAAATTATACGACTCTCTGGATAACCAATTTTACTAACTGCTACCATCGTATTTGTAGCTAAATTTAGAGCATTTGGGTTTGCATTTCCTATATCTTCACTTGCAAAAATCACCAATCTTCTTGCTATAAATTCAGCACTCTCTCCACCATCAATCAGCCTTGCAAGATAATAAAGAGAAGCATCGATATCACTTCCTCTCATACTCTTTATCAAAGCACTTATAAGATTATAATGTGAATCATCACTACTCACACCATCTTTTAACATTGTTGGTCTTAAAGATTTTAGATTTTCTAACTCTACATGACTATTTATTTTAATAGCAAATTCAAGTAAATTTAAAAGTGCCCTACTATCTCCTGATGAAGAGTCTATTAGATACATTAAAGCATCATCTTCTATAGTAAAGTTTATACTTTTTTGTACAGTTTTAATGATATTAATCATATCTTTTTTATCCAATGCTTTAAATTCAAAAAGCATAGATCGTGAGCGAAGTCCAGAAGTGATAGTAAAATAAGGATTTTCGGTTGAAGCACCTATAATAATAGCTTCACGATTTTCCATAGGAATCAATAAAATTTCTTGTTGAGTACGGCTTAATCTATGAACTTCATCAATAAATATTAATGGTTTTAAAAGAGTTGATTTGTATTTTGTAAAAACTGCTCTAATTTGATCTATTTTTAAATTTGTCGCATCAAACTCATAAAAAGGTATATTAAGCTCATTTGCAATCACTCTTGCCATAGTGGTTTTCCCACTTCCAGGAGGTCCAAAGAAAAAAGAGTGTGGAATGTTTTTGTTTTTTAAAAGTTTATAAAAAGCACTATCTTTTGATGTTAGATGAGTTTGTCCAAAAATATCTCCTATCTTTTTGGGTCTAAAAATTTTTGTAAAATTATCCATTTTTGTCTATATATGTGTGTAAACTATGATATTCACTTTTTGTTAAAAATCTCATCTTGCCACTTGGCAAAGTATCTAGTGAAATACCACCAAACTCTACTCTTTTTAAATCCAAAACTTCTGAATCAAAATAGGCAAAAAATCTTCTTAATTCTCTATTTTTTCCCTCAGTTATAATTACTTTTAATTTTGTGAAATTTTTAGTACTGCTTTGAATTTTCCAACCTAAAAATGGTGCAAACTCCATAGAGGTTATTTTACTTTTTTCATGAGCACCTTTTGTAGCTACCTTAGCACTAAGCCCTTCTTTCATGGCTTTTATCATCGCTTCAGTAACTTCACCTCTAATTTTTAGATAATATACTCTCTCTAATTTGCTTGTCATAAGTATAGTAGCTACTGTTGGTGAATCTGTAAGCAACAACAACCCTTCACTAGCAAAATCCAATCTTCCAATAGGTATAAAATGGGCATATCTTTTTGAAAGATTATCAAAAATAGTATCTCTCCCTCTATCATCTTTTTTTGTTACAAGCTCACCCTTTTTTTTATTATAAACAATTACAGTAAACTCTTTTTTTGGATATATTGGTCTATTTTTTAAATATACCTTTACTCCTTTTTCTACAGTAGTAGAGAGATCTGTTATAACTTTGCCTTTGATTTTTACTTTGCCACTTTTTATAAGCTCATCCGCTTCTCTACGAGAATATTTTGTATTGTGTGAAATGTATTTATTTAACCTCATATTTTTTCCAAAAATTGAGCAGTAAAAACATGATTTACTTTGCCTTTAAAGTAAATATCTGCACCTTTTAAAGATAGTATCAACTCATCTTGACTTGCTGGATAAACTTTTGCTTCACTATCGACATAGCTATTTTTTAAAGCTCCATAAAAACAGGCTGCCATACCAGTACCACATGCTAAAGTTTCATCTTCAACACCTCTTTCGTAGGTTCTAACCTCTATAGATTTATCTACTATCTTTGCAAAATTCACATTTGCATCATATTTATCTCTCATCTCTTTGGCAACAGTTTTTGAAAATAGTTTCAAATCATCTACAAATGTCACAAGATGAGGAACTCCTGTATCTATGAGTTGCCATTTAAAACCTTTTTCAACAATCACATCTTCTACAATATCTGCTTTTGAGAGTTTTATCTCAACATCATCATCTTCAACAGTTGCAAATATCACTCCAGCATCTGTTAAAAATTGTAACTTTTCATTTGCAAGATTATTTATAACAGCATAATGAGCCGCAGCTCTGCTTCCATTTCCACACATACTAGCTTCACTACCATCACTGTTATAAAATTGCCACTCAAAATCATATATAGAGTTTGGCAAAATAACAATCAACCCATCAGCACCGATACCTTTTTGTCGATGACAAAGTTTTTTTGCTAATTCGCTTCTATCAATTTTGTCAAATGTATGAAATATGACAAAATCATTCCCACTTGCATTATATTTTGATATATTCATTTATTGCCCTTTCTACTTCATTTTGTAGATGTTTTAAATCTTTTGAATTATCTATAACAAAATCTGCCAATTTTCGTTTTTCTTCTATATCCATTTGGGATTTTATAATATTTTTGGCTTTTTCATGGCTTATTTTAGCACGATTTAGCAATCTTTGTAACTGTATTTCTTTTGGAGTATATACTAAGATATTTCTTTTTATCCAATTATACCCTCTTTTATCAAAAAAGAGAGGAATTTCTAAAATATATGGAACTTGAAATTTTTCTCTCTCTTTTGCAAGTTGTTGTATAGTTTGTCTGATAATTGGATGAAGTAGATTTTCTAGCTTTTTTCTTTGAGATTTGTTGTTAAAAATCAAATCACCAAGCTTTTTTCTATCTACCCTATCATCTATTATAAATTGATCTCCAAACATTTGTGCGATATTGTCTTTATTATCATGTAGAACATCATGAGCAATTTTATCAGCATCTATTATATGATAACCATAAAGCTTCAAAATAGAGCATACACTACTTTTTCCTGTTGCAATTCCTCCAGTTAGTGCAATTGCATTTTTAAACTCCATCTATTTTTTTGCCAAACCCAACAACTCTTTATCTATATAAGTTGGCATAATAAAAGCACATTTATGAATATCACTATTATAATAGTATAGATTATCTATAAGATCAGCTCTTTGGAGTATAATATCTGCTGTTGGATGATACTTTTTTGAACCAAGTATAAAATGACCATCACTATATTTATAAGGCATAACTATACCAAATAAAGATCCAGCATTTTTGAGTAACTCTTTGTGTTTATCTAAATTTGTACTTTGATCAAATCCATCAATAACAAACAACCCATCATCTTTTAATACTCTATTTAATTGAGCAAAAAAGGTATTATCATGTAGCTTTTTTTCATCACTGATAATAATATCTAAACTCTTATCTTTTGATTTTAATAAATCATCCAAATCTCCAAATTTAAAATCGATCTCACTATATCTTGAAAACTCTTTTATATATTTTCTATTTTGAGACAATATTAAAATATCTTTTGGCTCTCTATGCGTACACAAAGGTACATGGATAAGCATTTCATTATAAATTGTATTATTAAACATTTTATTCTCCTACTAATAAAGGGAATATTTTAGCATATGTTTGTTAAATGGGTGGGATAGACTTAAAATTGATGATTTTATTGACATTTATCTATTTATAGCGTATAATATTATTTATAATATACGCTAAGGAATAACTATGGCAACAAAATTAACACTTTATGTAGATGATGAATTAGTTGATGGTGCAAAAAAATATGCAAAGAAAAAGGGTCTTTCTTTGTCAAAAGTTATAAATAATTTCTTTTTATTATTACAAGACGATACACCAATTAAAAAAAATCCAAAAAAAACACCTATAACAAGTTCACTCAAAGGTATATTAAAAAATAGTAATGTTGATGAAAAAGAGTATAAAAAATATCTTGAGCAAAAATATTTATGAGAATTCTTTTTGATACCAATGTTGTATTGGATTTACTACTTGATAGAGTCCCATTTTCCAAAAGTGCAGAGTATCTTTTTACTAAAGTAGAAGAGAGAAAAATTGAGGGCATATTATGTGCTACTACTATAACAACTATCTATTATTTATTATCAAAATCACTTTCAAAAAAAGAACTAAATCATACACTTTTTTCACTTTTTAAATTATTTGAAATTGCTACAGTTGATAGAAAGGTTTTAATTACAGCACTTGAAGCAGATGATACTGATTATGAAGATAGTGTTATATATAAATCAGCATTTTTTTCTGGTGTAGATATCATAATAACCAGAGATACCAAAGGATTTAAAAAATCAAATATTCCAGTATATACACCAGATGAGATGATAAAACTCTTAAAATAATCTCTTTTTACAAAACTTTTGCTAAAATTTATGAAACACTCATGATTTTTAGTAAAATCATAAACAAAAGCAAAAATTTTGAGGGTTTCATATCTTGCCTGTTAGGGCAAAGCTTTAGTGATAGGAATTTTTGTTGGAATTTATTTCCAACAAAAAGGAGATTATTAGGTGAAAAAAGGAGAATTTTTATGTGTGCAGAGAGAGTTCATAGGATTTTGATGGCTTGTGTTTTGGGTGTTGCTTTGATGTTGTGGGCTACTGGAAATGTACAAATTTTTGTGATACTTCAAACTTTTGTGATTATTATGCTTCTTATTTGGGCATTTACAAACTTTTGCCCATCTTTGTGGATTTTTAAAAAAGGTCTTCCTCCTTGTAATTGGGATGACAAGTAAGTGGATAATATAAATTATAAAGATGCTGGTGTTGATATAGATGTTGGTAATAAATTTGTTGAGTATATCAAGCCTCTTGTAAAGTCCACATTTGATAAAAATGTCATAGGTGGAATTGGCTCATTTGCTGGTGCATATGAGCTTCCAACTGGATATAAAGAGCCTGTTATTTTAGGAGCAACTGATGGAGTTGGTACAAAGCTAAAAATTGCAATTGAGTCACAAAAATTTGATACTATTGGTATAGATTTGGTTGCTATGTGTGTAAATGATCTTATTTGTAACTTTGCAACTCCAATGTTTTTTTTAGACTATTATGCAACTGATAAACTTATATTAGATCAATCAATTTCTATCATAGAAGGAATTGCAAAAGGTTGTATTCAAAGTGAATGTTCTCTCATCGGTGGGGAGAGTGCTGAGATGCCTGGAATGTATGCAAAAGGTGATTTTGATCTTGCTGGTTTTTGTACAGGAATAGCCGAAAAAAGCGAAATGGATAGAGTCTCAAAAGTAAAAGATGGCGATATTTTAATAGCACTACCAAGTAGCGGTATCCACTCAAATGGTTACTCACTTGTTAGAAAACTATTTTTTGAAAAATTAAATTTAGATTATGATTATGAGATAGGAGATAAAAAACTTATCGATATACTATTAACTCCAACAAAAATATATGTAAAAACATTTAAAAAACTTAAAAATAAGATAAATGCTTTAGCTCATATAACGGGTGGAGGTATAGTTGAAAATCTTCCAAGAGTATTACCAAAAGATTTGAGTGCAATTATCCAAAAAGATAAAATAAAAGTTTTACCAATTTTTAAATACATGTCAAAATATATAGAAGAAAAAGAGATGTTTAGAACATTTAACATGGGTGTTGGTATGATACTAGTAGTCTCACCAAATCATGTAGAGGATATAATCACAAATAGTGATGGATATATCATAGGAGAGTTAAAACAAGGTAATGGAGAAGTAATATTACACTAACTTTTATAGCTTCAAAGATTTTTACAATCTTTTTTTTACCACCTGGTATATTTGTTATACTTTTATTGTTAGCTGGTTTTTATGCAAAAAAGTTTAAAACCTTTTTCATATTATCAGCTATAGTTTTTTATCTATTTTCTACTCAGTTTATTGGAAATTTATTACTATTGCCTTTAGAATCAAAATATAATAAACCTCTAAAACAACAGAATGTAGATGCAGTTGTTATACTCTCAGGTGGTCATGTAAGCTCAAGTGCAAATCTTCCAATTCAAGATAGTGCTTTTAAAAGGTTTGTTTATGGAGTTATGATCGCCAAAAAATATAATCTACCAATTGTTTTTACTGGTGCTGGAGTTAGAGACTATTGTGGTGTTGATGCTGCAAAAGATACTCTAAAAGAGTTAAATAACTATCTTGATCTAAATCTTTCTATTGTACATGATATCAATAACTCTTTTTCTATGCTTTTTGAAGATGCTAGTTTAAACACATATGAAAATGCACTCTTTAGTAAAAAGCTTTTTGAAAAAAATGGTATTTCAAAACCAAAAATATATCTTGTAACTTCAGCGTTTCACATGAAAAGATCTGTACAACTTTTTAAAAATCAAGGATTTATAGTTTATCCTGCTGCAACTGGATTTATGATCTCAGATGAGTTAAGTCAATTAGCCTATTTTCCATCTATGGGCGGATTGATGATGAGCTATTATGCTTTGCATGAGTATATTGGAATACTTTCAAGAATTATATTAAACTAAAATAATTACCTCTTTTGTCGATTTTGCTTTAGGAAGTCTCTACAACAGAGTTGACAAAGGAAATTTTTATGAGCATAACCAAATACCATACAATAGAAAATGCTGTTAATGATATATCTAACATTTCAATTTTTGGTGCAGATAGTAATAGAGTAATTTTCAAATGGAACAAAGCAAGTGAAAAACTTTATGGATATACACAAGAAGAGGCTATTGGTAAAACAATAGAGGATCTAATCATACCTAATCATTTAAAAGATACATTTATAAGTGATTTTAATCAAGCACTAAAAAATAATAAAAATACTTTGGGTGAAGAGTTAGAACATATAAAAAAAGATAACTCTATAATTATAGTGCATATTAACTCTATATTTATTAAAGATGAAAATGAACTAAACTATTATAGCTTCAATATAGACCCTTCTAAATTTAAACAGATAAAAATTTTAGATGCACTAATAAAAAATAGATATCAAGAAGATCTTATGGATATGAGGGTTATGCAAATTGAGCTTGATAGAAATGGAAATATTTTGGATTTTAACCCTTTTGCAGTTGAACAAACTGGATACAATACAAAAGATGTAATTGGTAAAAATTTTATTGATATTTTTATACCTGAGAGTTACCAATACAAAACAAAAGAGCAACTAATATCAACTTTTCAAACTGGAAAAATCTCTTTAAGAAGTAGCTTTCCTATAGTATGCAAAAATAATATCAAAAAAATTATTCATTGGAATTCAACTATTCAAAATAAAAATAAACACAAATCACTCCTACTTTCTGGTATAAAAGCAAACAATAAAATAAGCATTCAAGAAAATTTAGAATATTTAGCAAATTATGATGCTTTAACAGATTTGCCAAATAAAAATCTACTATATGAGAGAATAAAAAGTGCTATAAACAAAGCTAGTCGGCTAAATACAAATATGATAATTATGTTTTTAAATATAGACAATTTCAAATCAATAAACCATACTCTTGGATATAGTGTAGGTGATGCGTTATTAAAAAGTGTAGCAAAAAGATTATATTCAAAATTGAGAGATTATGATACTATAGCTCGTTTTAATGGTGATGAATTTGTTATTATTTTTGAAAATGTATCTTGTGAATTGGTTGCTGGAAGTTTAGCAAATCGTGTGATGGAACTCTTTAGTGAACCTTTTAAAGTTGATAATAATGAAATTTTCTTAAATATAAATGCAGGAATATCATTTTTTCCATCAGATGCAAATGATGCAAAAACTCTACTAAAAAATGCAAATTTAGCAATGCTTCAAACAAAAGGAACTTTAAATACATATAGATTTTTCAAACCTCAAATGAGCGAAGAGATAGCAAGAAAAGCTAAATTAGAACAAAGCTTGAGACAAGCTATTGAAAATGATGAATTTGTTATACAGTATCAGCCAATAGTAGATATCATAGATAATACTATTTATGCAGCAGAAGCACTTATTAGATGGAATCATCCAGAATTAAAGATGATTCCACCACTAGATTTTATACCTTTGGCAGAAGATAATGGGTTGATTCAAAAAATTGGTAAAATCATTTTACAAAAAGCTACAACACAAATGAAAACATGGCACGATAAAGGATATGATAATTTAAAAATCTCTGTCAATATCTCTGGTGTTCAACTACTTCAAAAAGATTTTTTAAATAGTGTCAAAACTATTTTAAAAAGTAGCAATCTAAAACCTGAATTTTTAGAGTTAGAGTTAACCGAAAGTATCGTAATACAAAATATCAATTTAGCTTCTAAACTACTACATGATATCAAAAATGAAAATATCAGCATAGCAATAGACGATTTTGGAACTGGATACTCTTCATTAAGTTATCTTGTAAATTTACCTATCGATTCTTTAAAAATTGATCAATCTTTTATCAGAAATATCAAAGATAGCAATAAAAATAAAGCCATAGTTTCAACTATAATAGCAATGGCAAAAGCACTCAATTTAACAGTGATAGCCGAAGGAGTTGAACAAAAAGAGCAGTTTGAATACTTAAAAAGACAAAAGTGTGATTTAGTACAAGGATACTATTTTAGTAAAGCATTAGATGTTGAAGAGTTTGAAAATTTGATTGAAAAAACAAACTGTAAAGCAAAAATATCGGAAAATTTAAAATTTTCATACGATTATCAAATAGAAGATGAATTAAAAAAGTATAGAAGTTTTTCAATGAGGTTAAATTCGATATAATCTCTACATGATAATAGATACACCTATATATATTTGCGAAGAAGAGTTATTAGAAAAAAATTTAAAACTACTAAAGTATGTTCAAGACAAAAGTGGTGCAAAAATCCTTTTGGCTTTAAAAGGATTTGCGATGTACTCTACTTTTGAACTAGTTAAAAAATATCTCTTTGGTTGTTGTGCTAGTGGACTACATGAAGCAAAGTTAGCAAAAGAGTACTTTCAAAAAGAGATTCATACCTACTCTCCAGCTTATAAAGATAGTGAAATAGATGAAATTATATCTATTAGTGATCATGTAGTATTTAATTCATTTAATCAATGGCAAAAATATAGATCTAAAGCCATAAATAAAACTTCATGTGCTCTAAGAATAAATCCTCAAAGTTCACTATCGCCAGTTGAACTTTATAATCCTTGCTCACCATATAGTCGTCTTGGAGTTACAAAAAAAGAGTTTAAAGATGAATTGTGTGATGGAATTGAAGGACTTCATTTTCATGCACTTTGTGAACAAAATGCAGATGCACTAGAGGTAGTACTACAAAGTTTTGAAGATAAATTTTCCTACATGATATCCAAAATGAAATGGATAAATTTTGGTGGAGGACATCATGTAACAAAAAAAGGTTATGATGTTGAAAAACTGATACAAATCATAAAAGATTTTAAAAATAGATATCATGTAGAGGTGTATTTGGAGCTTGGAGAAGCTGTAGGTTGGCAAGTTGGTACACTTGTTTCAACTGTATTAGATATCGTACACAATGAGATAGATATAGCTATACTAGATACTTCAGCTGAAGCTCATATGCCAGATACTATCATCATGCCATATCGTGCAAAAGTTAGAGGAGCTGGACAAAAAGGAGAAAAACCTTATAACTATAGATTAGCAGGAAATACATGTTTAGCAGGTGATATCATGGGAGATTACTCTTTTGATAAACCATTAAAAATAGGAGATAAGATAATCTTTGAAGATCAAATACACTACACAATGGTAAAAACAACAACATTTAATGGCATAAAATTACCCTCCATCGCAATAAAACAAAAAGATGGATCGATAAAAATAGTCAAAAATTTTGGTTATAGTGAGTATAAAAGTAGAATATAAGCCACTTTTGCTTAAAATCTACAAATAAAATCTGGCCCGTTCGTCTAGCGGTTAGGACTCCGGCCTCTCACGCCGGCAACAGGGGTTCGAGTCCCCTACGGGTCACCAATGCCGTTTATTCATCTTTTTTATTATTTTTTATTATTTTTTTTGCTCCAATACCCAATATAACCAGTGCTACACCATCAAAAAACAAGCTAACTGCTGCATAAAATCCTACCAAAAATACTGAACTTATTGGCCAACCAACTAAAATCAAAAGTGCTAAAACAATAGAAACCAATGAATTAATAATTAAAATCCACCAGCTATTATTTGGTCTGTAATCCATTGCAAACCCAAAATTAGAATATGCATCTAAGAGTAAATATACCGATAGTAACAATCCAACTGTTGCTATACCTTGTATAGGAAATATAAAAAATAGAATTCCAATAATAAATAGTAATACTGGTTTCAACCAAGCACTAAATGATTTTCTATATGTCTTATAAGTAATATATCCTTGTATAATAGAACTTATCAAAAAAAGCCAACTTAAAAATACCACCACTACAAGAGACATAATAGTAGGTGCAAATATACCAACTGCACCTACTATTAACATCAATACACCAGAAATTATTGTCTGTGTACTAAAGTTTTTTATGGTCTCTTGATTAAAGACCATACTTGCAAACATTATATCTTCCTTTATAATTTATCTTTAAAAGATTTTAATTTTTCAATTAATTCATCAAATAACTTTTCTGCTTTATTTTTACCTCTAATCTCTTTTTCAGTTTTTTCAATTGCTTTTTTCAATACTTTATATGTTATATTACTTTTACTAACATACCCAAGTGTTTGAGATTTTTCAATCTCTATTTTTGCTTCTGCTAAATGTTTTAATGCTTGATCTTTATCTGTTTTAGCAATTTTACTTGCCGCTTTAATTAGTGCATCAGCTTTTATTATAGGAATTGGAATAACTACCACATCCTCTACAAGTGTATTAAGTGCAGTAGTTAAAACCGCTTTAGCTTCATCAACTCTATTATCATGAAGATATTTTGCAGCCAATTTTAATGCATCTGGATAAGAGCTAACTGGTATATTAATACTAATAACATTAATCTCACTTCGTAATGTATTTAACAATACTCTAGCTTCTTGCACTTTGCCATTATTTAATAAACTCTCTACAATATTGATATTCTTTTTAATATGTTTTACATCACCTAAATACTCCATAGCTCTTATAGAGGTATCAATAGGTAAAAATTTTGGTGCTTTTTCAGCGGCTAACACAACTTCAAGTTTTCCAATAGCATCTTCAAGATCTTTGATCGCACTTTTAGTATCCTTATTATTAAGATCTACTAAAACTTTTTGAGTTAATGCCACAGCTTCAACTGCACCTTTGATAATACGAACTTGATTATCTTTTGCTGTAACTTTTGCATTTGCAACTGCTGCTTTAGATACCTCAGCAGAAGTTTTTGCCATCAATGTTGTTGTACCACAAAGTAATGCAGCTGTTGCTATAGAAACAATAAATTTTTTCATTTCTCATCCTTTCATTTAAATTTTTTAGGTGAGAAAATTTTAGTCTAATTGACTCAAGATTTATGCAACTTAAGTTGCAATTCTAACAGTTTTGATATCTTTTTTTTTAAATATTCAATTTTAATACTATTTTTTCTTCAAAGAACACTCTATATTTAAAACAACACCATTTACATTGATAAAAAAAATGGCAGAGAGGAAGGGATTCGAACCCTCGAAGGCTTTCACCTTACACGCGTTCCAGGCGTGCTCCTTCAACCACTCGGACACCTCTCTAAAAAAGAGTAGGTATTTTAGCTAAACATTACTTTTATTATGTTCATCTATCTGATTTTGTAAAAATTCAAGTACATGTTTTTGAGTTATCTGTTTTTCTTCATTATCTTTTGAACACTCTAAAAATTTCTCAAGTTGTTGTATATTAATCTTTTTATAAAATCTTTTTACTTTTTTTAAATCTTTATCAATCTCCAAAATAAGTTCATTTAAATCTAAACCATTTTTTTGAATCACTTTATCAACATACTCTTTAGTAGTATTTATCAGTACATAAACTCTTGCTTCATTATTTTTATATATTTGACTTGCTATCTCTTGTAATATTTTTTCTTCACACTCATCTATTTTTTTATCTATAGCTATCATAGCTGCAAGTAGTTTTGCACGAAATTCTAATGAACTATAATGATATAAAAAACCTTCTCTAAAAAATGATAAAAACCACCCTTTTAACTTTACAAAAATTTTCACTTAAAATCCTTTTAAGTTTTATTGATGTACAATCTCTCCAGCATTCAGGAAGTTATTGTAACTTTTTGAGTGCTCTCCTTAAGACCTGTGCAATGGTATTTTAGGGCACCGCTTCAGGGTGGGAACACAGCAGAGCACCCTATCTTATCATGTGCCGCAGGGATCTTGAGGGGAGTTTAAATACTTCTTTATATCCAATGCCAACTCATAAAAATCAACACCATTTATATCTTTGTTTTCTTTTATTTTTTCTAAAATTTCAGTTGCACCATTTGAAAGCTCTTTTGAATTAACACCATGAGATATAGATAAAACAGCTTCTATATAGGCTGATAATCTATCACAAGCTTTTAGTGCTTTACCATCTATTGCATTATAAATATCTTCATTATACTCTTTTAAATCATCAACAATCTCTATCTTGCCTTTATATATTTTATTTAAAAATTCATCTTTTTGGCTATCTTTGTAAATTCCTAACAAGTAACTAAATTCATCTCTTATATTATTTGGAATCAGTGGTAATATCTCATCTTCAATTTTTCGTATTTCATACTCATTGATTATATCTTGTAACCCACTTACAGAGTATTTTACTGGAGTTATGATATCTCTTGTTAATGCCTCTGGTAAATCATGAAACAGAGCACAAAGAAAATTATTTTGAACTCTTTTTGAACAAGCTTTTATCTTTGTAGAATAAAAATAACTCAAAAGTGCCACGATAAACATATGACCCAAAACTGAAGTTTGAGGAATTCTTGGAGTTTGTGTCCATCTTTTTTGAAATCTAAGTCTTCCACTAATATCTATAAAGCGAGATAATTTTTGATTTAATGCAATCTTTCTAACTCCCAAAAGTTCATAATAATCCTCAATCTCCTCTTCAACTGCACTCTTTACACTCTCAATATCATTTAAAAATTGACTTGTTTGATAAACTATAGAAAATTCCCACCTTGTAGATATGTATGAAGCAGCTTTTAGTATAAATCTCTCTTTTTTATAAAGATTTTCACAAGATAGGTAATCTTTAAATTTTTGTAAAAATTTTCCATCATCAATATCTTTTAAATCACAACTTAATCTATCTATAACCCAATTATTCAATTCATCTTTTTTCTTTTGAAGAATCTTTCTAAAAACATCTGGTCTTATATCTGTAACTACAACCCTTCTTAAAAATTCAAATATTCCAGCTTCTATAAGTTTTGTCATATCAACTTGAGATTCATCTTCCAATTTTGCTAAAAAGTATGCTATGACAAATTTATGTGCTTGTTTATCAAGTTCAACCAATTCAATCATCCTTGGATAATCATTCCATCTTTGGATTGAAGCAGATGTAAAAAATAGTTCTATTAGTTTTGGTTTTAGCATTGTAGTTTTTTACTATCTATCTCTATGATAGTATGAACATTACCTCGTGGATTAAAATCAACTATGACTTTTAAATGTTTTGGTTTTAGCTTATCATGTAGAGTATCAAAAATCTCGTTTGAGCTATCTTCGTGTGAAATGTATCTTTTCATAAATGAGTTGATATACAATTTCAAAGCTTTTAACTCTACAACATACTTATCAGGAATATATTCAATCATTACAGTAGCAAAATCAGGATACCCACTTCTAGGACAAAGACACATAAATTCAGGTAGAGATATCTTTATAGTGTAGTTTTTTTTGTGTCTATTCTCCCAAACTTCTAAATCTTTTTCTACACAAAATTCAGATATCTCTTTTTCACCATATTTCATGATATTTTATACATCCAAATGCTTAACATCTTTGGCATGAGCTTGTATATAGTTTCTTCTAGGTTCAACCTCATCCCCCATAAATAGAGTAAAAGTATCACTAGCTTCCATAGCATCATCTATTGTTATTTTTAAAAGTCTTCTATTTTCAGGATCCATTGTTGTTTCCCACAACTGTTCAGGATTCATTTCACCAAGACCTTTATATCTTTGTATATACGCACCTTTTTTAGCACTCTTTTCAACATCATCAAGCATTTTTAAAAGCTCTTGATTTGATATATCTAAACCTCTATCTTTAATTTTTGTACACAAAAATACAGCTTCAGTAAAAAGAGGATTAGAAAATAGATCATCATTTACTCTAATCTCTTCTAGTCCATCAAAATTTTGTACATACAGATGAACTTCCTCTTCTGTTATTTTTTTATTTAGTATATTAAATCCAAGAGAGTCTAAATGCTCTTTTAATTTAATATACATCTCTTCACCTTTTAAAGATATCACATCAGGATTTTCAATAAGATACTGAACAACCTCTAGTACATGAAATCTATTTTCAAGATCTTTTAAAACACTCCTATAAGCTGAAACAATTTTAAAAAGCTCCATGAGATCTTTTTTACCCATACCTTCAAACTCTAAAGAGTCTATACCATTTTCAATCAAAAATTCACTCAAAGCTCTATCATCTTTGAGATATATCTCTTTTTTACCTTTTTTATATCTATAAAGAGGAGGTTGAGCAAGATATACATAACCTTTTTCAATAATAGGTCGTAAAAATCTAAAGAAAAAAGTTAAAAGAAGAGTTTGAATATGACTACCATCTATATCCGCATCTGTCATAATAATCACTTTATGGTATCTTAATTTGCTTTCATCAAACTCCTCACCTATTCCACAACCAAGAGCTGTTATCATATTTGTAATCTCTTCAGATTTGAGTATCTTATCAATTCTACTCTTTTCAACATTTAGTATCTTACCCTTTAGAGGTAAAATCGCTTGAAATACTCTATCTCGTCCCTGTTTAGCAGATCCCCCTGCACTATCTCCCTCCACAAAGTATATTTCACTAATAGTTGCATCTTTGCTTTGACAATCTGCCAATTTTCCAGGAAGTGTACCAACACTAATAGAGTCTTTTCTTCTTGTTAAATCTCTAGCTTTTTTAGCTGCCTCTCTACCCCTTGCTGCTGCTAAAGCCTTATTCATAATAGCTTTTGCTTCTAAAGGGTTCTCTTCAAAATATTTTGATAGTTTTTCATTTGTTAATTTTTGAACAAGTGGTTTTACATAAGAGGATCCAAGTTTTGATTTTGTTTGACCTTCAAATTGTGGTTCAGGTACTCTAACACTTACAATAGCTATCAACCCCTCTCTTACATCATCCCCAGTTACTTTAACATCTTTTTCTCGTTGATTTGCGTTTGAATTTATGTATTTTACTATTGCTCTTGTAAGTCCTGCACGAAATCCAGATTCGTGAGTACCACCTTCAATAGTTTTAATATTATTTACAAATGAGTAAAATGTTTCATGATAGCTAGTATTATACATCAGAGCTAAATCTACCTCAATATCTTCTATCTTCTCACTTACTTCAATTGATTTTGTTATTGCATCTTGTTTATTTAAATCTTCAACAAATTGTCTTATTCCACCTTTAAAATGAAAAATCTCTTCTTTTCCAACTCTATTATCTTTAAAAGTTATTGTGATTTTAGGATTTAGGTAGGCTAACTCTTTAAACCTTTTTGCAAGTATGTCGTATTGAAATTCTACAGTTTCAAATATTGTATCATCTGGCCAAAATTCGATTGTGGTTCCAGTTTTTTTTGATGTTCCTACCTCTTCTAATGGAGCTTTAGGAATACCCATTTCAAACTCTTGAAAATATCTCTTTTTGTCTCTATCAATTTTTAAAATAAGTTTTTTAGAAAGAGCATTTACAACTGAAACACCAACACCGTGTAATCCTCCTGATACCTTGTATGTATCTTTATCAAATTTACCACCTGCATGTAAAACTGTCAATACAACAGTTGCAGCTGAAATATTTTCTGTAGGATGTATATCAACAGGAATACCTCTACCATTATCCGAAATGATTACCGAACCTTCTGTTGTAATTTCTACACTAATTTTATCACAATGTCCAGCCATTGACTCATCTATTGAGTTATCTACAACTTCATATATAAGATGATGTAAACCATTAATGTTTGTATCACCTATATACATTCCAGGTCTTTTTCTTACTGCTTCAAGTCCTTTTAGAACCTTTATATTTGATGCTCCGTAATTTTTCTTTTCCATAAACTTCCTCTATGTTATTATTGGCATAATGACTGTTTTAAAATTCTCACTCTCTACCATAAAAGGTAAAGATGAATCATTATATCTTAATTTAAATTCATTTTTTTCAATATTTGATAAAAAGTCTAAAATATGTTTGCTATTTATATCTAAAAATAGCTCTTCTTCAATATTTGATAAAAAGTCCAATTGTGTTTTAGCTTCGTTTTCATTCAAGCTTTCATATATAATTAAATCGTTTTGAAAAGTTATTTTTATTTCAGGTGAGACAATAGCAATTTGTTTAATTGCTTCTATTATTTTTTCTCGATTAAGTGTTAATTCATATTTAGTATTTTGTGGAATGATTCTTTTATAATCTGGAAATTTTCCATTGATTAATTTTGTAAAAAAGTAAAAACTATCTGTTTTTATAATTAATAAATTTTCATCATAAAATATCTCAATCTCATCAAAAAACAGTTTTTGTATTTCTGATATTGCTTTTTTAGGAATTATTATATTTAAATTTTGAATATCTAATTGGTTATTTAATGGTTGTGAAGAGATTGCTAATCTTTTTGTATCTGTTGCAACAAAACTTATATTATCATCTTGTATATCTATTAATGCCCCATTTAATTCATATTTGGGATTATTTGTATCTATTGCTGGAGATATTTTTTTTATAGATTTTAAAAAATTAAAAGAGTCTATTTTAAATTGTGATTTATTTTCTAGTGTTGGAAATTCTGGAAATTCATTTGGATTAAACATTGGTAATTTATATTTTGATTTTTTTTGAGTTACAAGTAAATTATCATCTTCTACTCTTATATTTATATCATCATCTTTTAAAATTTTGACGATATCTAACAGTTTTCTTCCATTTGCTGTTGCTAATCCATTCTCTTGTATTGCTACATTTGTACTATCTACTGATAACCCTATTTCATGATCAGTAGCTTTTACATTAAATGTATTATCATATACATTTATTAAAAGATGTGATGTAATGTGAGATGAATCTTTTTTTTCTAAAAAACTTTGTGTATTTACTAATATATGTTCTAAAACATTTTTATTTATAGTAACATTCATGAGATTCTCCTTTTGTATATTATATATTTATTTTTTTAGTAATAGTAGTAGAATGAAGTGAAAATGTGAAAAAATTTGCTTTTTCCTAGAAAAATTTGCTTTTACATGATATAAATTTAATATTTTTATTCACAATGACTCACAAAAACTATTCTAACTTGCAGAAATTTTGTTTTTAAGTTCATCAACTTTAATTTTAAAATTTTCATTTTCTTCAATCATTTGGGTAATTTTTCTCATAGTATGAGATACAGCTGAGTGATCTTTCATATCAAAATAGTTTGCAAGTGTTGGCATAGAGTTTTGTGTTAGCGTTCTTGCTAAATAGATACAAATTCTTCTAGCTTCAACAATATTTTTATTTCTTTTTTTGGATTTTATATCACTTGGTTTGACATTCAACTCTTTTGAGATAGTTTTTAAGATATCTTCGATTGTGATTGTCTCTTTTTTGATTCTTATCTGCTCTTTTATAATATCTTTTGCGAAGTCTAGTGTGATCTCTTGATTTAGAAGATTTGAATGGGCATTTAGAGTTATTATTGCACTTTCAATTTCTCTAATATTATCTCCCATATTCAAAGCTATATAATTTATGATGTCTAAGTTTAATTCTATTCCGTCTAATTTACACTTGTTTTTAATAATTTCTATTTTTGTCTCTAGTCCTGGTGGTTGTATATCAGCCATCATTCCCCACTCAAATCTACTTTGTAGTCTCTCTTCGAGTCCAGCTATTTTTTTAGGTGGTTTATCTGATGTTAAAACAATCTGTTTTTCATTTGTATAAAGTTCATTAAATGTATGAAAAAACTCTTCTTGAGTTTGCTCTTTTCTACTAAAAAATTGTACATCATCGATTAATAAAAAGTCACATTTTCTATATTTATTTCTAAATCGATCCATTGTTTGATTTTTTGCATTGTATGTATAATCATTTAAAAACTTTTCACTTGTGGCATATATAATAATCTTATTATTTTTAATAGCATAATTTCCAATAGCATTTATCAGATGTGTTTTTCCAAGACCGGTTGAGCCATATATAAAAAGTGGATTATAAACTTTACCTGGTTTTTCTGCTACAGATTTTGCTATTGTGTATGCAAGTTGATTTGAACTACCTATGATAAAATTATCAAATGTATAGGTTGGATTTAATATAGTTGAATTATTATTAGTGTTTTGTTTTTCACTATTTAGTTTATTTTTCATGTGAATAACTGATTTTTTTTTGTTTTTTACTTTGATAATTATGTTTGGCTTTTGTCCAGTTTGATCTTCGTAAATATCAGCAATTTTATTTGAGTATTTTCTTTTAACCCAATTTGCTATAATTGGACTAGAAGTTGTAAGTACTACAGTATCGGAGCTTGAGCTATTTTCATCAAAGGTTAATTGTTTTATATATCTTTTATAT
>JALWLB010000035.1 GCA_027081145.1 Campylobacterales bacterium | reverse complement strand
TACCTAATAGTATAAAACAAGAATTAGAGCAGATAAAGACTTTAGCTAAGCAAATCAAATATGATAATTTAGTAATATCGCCACTTTATTATGCTAAAATGAGATATTATGATAATCTATTTTTTAGGTTTTTTAAGCAAAACAGTACTCTTGGAATGGGTGGAAACTATCAATATCAAAATATGAACTCAAGCGGTTTTGCACTATATATAGACGAGTTAATAGAGGAGTTAATAAAATAGTTATGAAAGCAGATTTAATTGTAGGAATTCAATGGGGCGATGAAGGCAAAGGTAAAATTGTTGATTTATTGGCCCAAAAGTATGATGTGGTAGCTCGTTATCAAGGAGGGCATAATGCAGGACATACAATTATAGTTAATGGTAAAAAGATTGCACTTCATTTAATACCATCTGGTATTTTAAATCCAGATGCAATAAATATAATTGGCAATGGCGTAGTCGTATCTCCAGAAGCTTTGATAAAAGAGATGAAGCAGTTTGGAAACTTAAAAGGAAAACTTTTTGTAAGTGATAAAGCTCATATGATACTTGCTCATCATGTACTAAAAGATTTGGCAAAAGAGAAGTTGCTTGGTAAAAAAGCAATAGGTACAACTGGTCGAGGTATAGGACCGGTATATAGCAAAAAAATAGAAAGAAGTGGTTATAGATTAGGTGAGCTTAGAGATGTAAAAAAACTTACAGACTCATTAATGGAATATTTTGAAATCAATCATGAGCTTTATAAAATATTGGATATTAAATTACCTACATATCAAGAGTTAATTACTCAACTTGAAGTTTATAGAGATGAGTTGTTAGAGTATCTTACAGATACAACTGAACTAATTTGGAATAAATTAGCCAGTAATAGTAGAGTATTGTTAGAAGGAGCACAAGGAACTCTTCTTGATATAGATCATGGAACATATCCATTTGTAACAAGCTCTAGCACAATTTCTGCAGGAGCTTGTACAGGACTTGGGCTTAGTCCAAAAGATATAGGTAATGTAACAGGAATTGTTAAAGCATACTGTACAAGAGTTGGCAATGGTCCTTTTCCAACAGAAGATTTAACCCCAACTGGTGATCTTCTTTGTAAACAAGGACATGAATTTGGTACAACAACAGGAAGAAGAAGAAGATGCGGTTGGTTTGATGCTGTAGCTTGTAAATTTGCAAGTAGGATTAATGGTTGTGATAGCTTAGCCTTAATGAAACTGGATGTTTTAGATGGGTTTAAAAAAGTAAAAATTTGTGTAGCATATGAATATAATGGTAAAAAAATAACAAAACTTCCATTTGATTTAGAAAATGTGAAGCCAATATATGAAGAGCTTGATGGGTGGGATAACTCAAAAAAGATTAGAGAGTTTGATAAATTACCTTTAAATGCTAAAAAGTATATTAAAAAAATTGAAGAATTAGTTGATACAAGAATATCGCTTATATCAACTAGTCCAGAACGAGAAGATACTATTATTAGATGAAAACAAAGTTTTTGCAACTACTCAAAGTAAAAGAGCAAAAATTAAAAGATATTGAATTAGAACTATATCATGTACAAAATAAAAAGTCTCAAATTTTACAAGAGTTAGATAATATCGTACATGATATATCAAATTTAACAATACCAAAAAGTGGTAGTTTTGCAAAGATTAATATTTTATATGCAAATAAAAAGACACTCTTAAAACAAAAAGAGTTAAAAAAACAGATGGTAAAATTGTTAGAAGAGAAGATAAAACAGATTCAGACTATGTATAAAAGAGCAAATATAGAGTTTGAAAAGATAAAATATTTACATGATCTTGAGATAAAAAAAATTCTTCAAAATATTAAAGAGCAAGAACAAAAAGATATGGATGAGATTGCAAATTTACTGTTTGTAAATAAAAAAATAGGAGAAAAATTATGAGAATTATAATTTTTCTTTTTATTAGTATATCATTGTTTGCAAGTGAGAATTTGATTGAATGTAATAAAATTTTTCAAGAGAGAAAACAAGAGCTATTGCATGAGTTGCAAAGAATTGATGAGCAACAACAGGCATTTGAAGCTTTTCAAGCTGCTTCAAAGGCACTTTTAGAAAAAAAAGAGGCAAAACTTTTAAAAAAAGAGAAAGAGTTAAATGCAACTTTAAAAGATGTACAACAAATCAAAAAAGACATTTTAAAAATATATGAAAAAAACAGACAACTTTTACAAGAGATTAAATCTGCAAAAGATGATAAAATTACTCAAACATACTCTAAAATGAAAGACTCAAAAGCAGCAGCCATATTAGATACTATGCCTAAAGAGGAAGCTGCAAAGATACTATTTAATTTAGCCCCAAAAAAGATGGCAAAAATTATGGCAAAAATGCAACCTCAAACTGCATCTCAAATAACAGAGCTTTTAACAATTAATCCGCCATATGATCAAAATCTTACTAAAAATTAGATAATATATCATCAATGTTAATTAAAAGGTTCTAAAAATGAAAATTGGAATGCCACATGCCCCATATATTGCAAATAAAATTGCACTAGATTTATTCAATTCTGACTTCATTACTTTTAATCAAGGTATAGAGCCTGTTAAAGAGTGTGCTCAACAAATTCTTGAAGACGATTTGCAAAAAGAGAAAGCATTAGAGCAAAGGGTAGAAGAGATATTGGATGAAAATGAAGATGAGATAGAGTTTCAACGGATAGATCGAAGAAATATGTTTTGGCTTATTAAAAAAAAGATGGCTGATGATTTTGGTGTGATACTATCATATGAAGATAGATTTAATAATGTTGCTCATAAGATATTAGAAAAACTGTGGGAAGAGAGCCTTATGGACTATTCTGTATCTGATAATATAGTAAAAAATGTTATTTATAAATCGATAGAAAAATATTTAAATACTTTTGAGATAATAGAAGAAGAGACCATTAAAAAAATAGAAAATTATAAAAGAAAGCTTATTCCTGGAAGCGAAGATTATAACTTAGTTTATGAAAGATTGTATAAAGAAGAGTTGCAAAGAAGAGGTATGCTTTGAACTCTCAAGAGCTTAAAAAGATTTGGATATATATCGAAAATGGTATTTTTTTAGAAGCAAAAAGTTTTGGCGCCTCTGGAACTAAAGTTGGTGAAGTTGTTTTTAATACTTCAATGAGTGGTTATCAAGAGATTATTAGTGATCCAAGTTATGCTGGACAATTTATAGTATTTACAATGCCAGAAATTGGTAATGTTGGTTGTAATGATGATGATATGGAGAGTAGATCTGTATTTTCTTCTGGTATTATTGTTAGAAACTATCAAAAAAACTATTCAAACTATAGAGCTAAAAATTCATTGGGAGATTTTTTAAAAACTCATAATACACTTGGTATTTGTGATGTTGAGACAAGATTTTTAACTACAATGATTCGAGATGAAGGTCCAAAAATGATGATAGCCTCTAATGAGATATCTTCAAAAGATGAGTTAAAAGCTCTTTTGGAAAAATCACCACATATTCAAGAGATAAACTATGTAAAACAGGTTAGCACTCAAAAAAGTTACCTACATGATAAAGGTGCATGGAATATATTAGAGCAAAAATATAATACTTCTAAGAAAAGAGATAAAAAGATAGTTGTGATAGATTTTGGTGTAAAGAGAAATATATTAAATGAACTAGTTGAAGTTGGATTAGAAGTTGAGGTAATACCATGCGATTTTGATGTAGATAAATTGATCCAAAGATTTGTAAACAAAGAGATTCATGGAGTATTTTTATCAAATGGACCGGGCGATCCACTAATTTTAACTGATATTGTTAATAAAATAAAAAAGCTAATTAATGCTAAAATTCCAATGTTTGGTATATGTTTAGGACATCAGCTTTTATCAATTGCCCATGGATATGATACTTATAAACTGCATTTTGGTCAGCATGGTGGGAATCATCCTGTAAAAAATCAATATACTAAGAGTGTTGAGATAACTGCACAAAATCATAACTATAATGTACCTGATTCGATTTGTAACATTGCAAAAATTACACATATAAATCTTTTTGATAATACTATTGAAGGGTTGGAGTATAAAGAGTCTTCCATTTTTTCAGTACAACATCACCCAGAAGCCAGTCCAGGACCACATGATAGTAAATACATTTTTAAACAATTTGCTCAGATATTATAATATTTTTTATTTTTCATTAACCGTTAGATAACAGAAAGTAAACAAATTGTAAAGATAATTACAGTTTTTAAGCTTCTTTATACTTTTAAACTTATATAATATTTTCTATCATGTGATATTTGCGTGACATTATTTCATTAAGGAGGTATTAATGCAATCATCGAGTGCATTAGAATACGATTATACAGTCGCTAAGTACTTTACAGTTGCTACGATTGTATTGGGTATTGTGGGTATGTTGATTGGAGTGATTTTAGCATTTCAAATGGCATTTCCTGCTCTAAATAATTTAGCAGGTGAGTATGGTACATTTGGTAGGTTAAGACCATTACATACAAATGCTGTAGCTTTTGGATTTGCGTTAAGTGGAATTTGGGCAACATGGTATTATGTTGGACAAAGAGTATTAAAAGTCTCTATGGCAGAGTCAAAGTTTTTGATGGTTCTTGGAAAGGCACATTTTTGGCTATATGCTGTAGGTGTGGTAGCCATAGTTATATCTCTTCTTATGGGTATTTCAACCGGTAAAGAGTATGCTCAATTTGAGTGGCCTATAGATATTGTTATAGTTATCATTTGGGTTATGTGGGGTATTAGTATTTTTGGTCTTATAGGTATAAGACGAGAAAAGACTTTATATATTTCTATATGGTATTATATAGCTTGTTTTTTAGCAGTTGCTATGTTATATCTTTTTAACAATATGGAAGTTCCTACATATTTTGTTGCTGGAGTTGGTAGTTGGTATCACTCAGTTTCTATGTATGCTGGAACAAATGATGCTATGGTTCAATGGTGGTATGGTCATAATGCAGTTGGATTTGTTTTAACTGTACCAATTATTGCAATGATCTATTACTTTTTACCAAAAGAGTCAGGTCAGCCTGTATATTCGTATAAATTGTCTCTTCTTTCATTTTGGGGATTGATATTTGTTTATGTTTGGGCTGGTGGTCACCACTTGATCTACTCAACTGCTCCAGACTGGATGCAAACTATGGGATCTGTCTTTTCAGTTGTGCTTATACTTCCTTCATGGGGTAGTGCTATTAATATGCTTCTTACTATGAAAGGTGAGTGGGGTCAATTGCAAGAGAATGTACTTATCAAATTTATGATTCTTGCTTCAACATTCTATATGTTCTCAACTCTTGAAGGACCAATTCAATCTATCAAATCGGTTAATGCTTTAGCTCACTTTACAGATTGGATTCCAGGACATGTTCATGATGGTGCACTTGGTTGGGTGTCATTTATGATTATCGCAGCACTTTTACATATGGCTCCAAGAATGTATAAAAGAGAGATATATAGTAAAAAATTATTAGAATCACAATTTTGGATTCAAACAACAGGAGTTGTGCTATATTTTACAAGTATGTGGATTGCTGGTATTACTCAAGGTATGATGTGGAGAGCAACTGATCAGTACGGAAATCTTGCTTATTCATTTATAGATACTGTTACAGTTTTATATCCATACTATACTATTAGAGCAATTGGTGGTTTACTCTTTTTAGTTGGTATGTTTATGTGGGCATATAATATGTATAAAACATTTGCTTCAGGTAGAGAGCTTGAGAGAGAACCTCAAAATGCTTCACCTATAGCGGCATAAAGGAGGTAAAATATAATGTTTCATTGGTTAGAAAAAAATCCATTCTTTTTTGCAGTGGGTGTATTTTTGTTTGTTGCGTATGCTGGAATAGTTCAAATTTTGCCTAACTTTGCAAAACAGTCGCAACCACTAGTTGGTACAAAGCCTTATACGGTTTTAGAGTTGGCTGGTAAAAATGTCTATATTAAAGATAATTGTATGAGTTGTCACTCTCAAATGATTCGACCATTCAAATCAGAGACTGACAGATATGGTGCATATAGTTTAAGTGGTGAGTATGCGTATGATAGACCATTTCTTTGGGGTTCTAAAAGAACAGGTCCAGATTTACTTAGAGTAGGTAACTATAGAACAACAGATTGGCATGAAAATCATATGCTAGATCCTACTTCTGTAGTTCCTGGATCAATCATGCCTAAATATCCTCATCAATTTGAGAATTTAGCAGATATTGAGACGGCTTATGCAGAGGCTTTAACTGTAAAAAAAGTTTTCAATACGCCTTATGATCAAGAAGGTATGCCACCTCTTGGTACTTTAGAAGAGGCAAAAGCACATGCTTTAGCACAGGCTAAAAAAATTGCTGCTGATATGAAAACTCAAAAAGTTAAAGATGCAGTAGCAAATGGACAAATTCCTGAAATTGTAGCTATTATAGCTTATTTAAATAGTTTAAAGTAGTACGGTTTTATGGATTTTGAAACTATAAGAGAGATTCAAGCTTATGCTTACTTTTTCTTTACTATCTTTCTTGTTGTGATGTTATATGGATATATGTATCATCTATATACTAGCAAGAAAAAAAGAGGTAAAGATTATGAGGAGTATTCAAAAATAGCCTTGGATGATAATATCGACTCGACACCTATTCAAAAGCGTGAAGGGTTTGATAGAAGTCGGTTAGAAAAAGAAGAAAAGTAAAGGAGAACTATAAGATGAACTGGTTAAGTGATAATGTTAACCAACTAGCTCTTATTGGTGCGGCTGCTATTGTGTTAATATCGATTTTTGT
>JALWLB010000034.1 GCA_027081145.1 Campylobacterales bacterium | reverse complement strand
CACCTATAGTTAATTTGTTTTTTAGTGAGTTTATAAAATACTCTTCTGCTACATCTCCTTGATTATTTCCTATACCGCCTACTGTTTGTTCTAGCTTTTTTATTCTTTTGTCAAACTCTGCACTAGATTTCTCAAATCGTTTGTCAAATTCTTCACTTGATTGTTTTCTCTCTTGTTCAAATTCTCTCATTCGTTTATCAAACTCTTCTCTTGATTTTTTAAGCTGTTTATCAAACTCTTCACTTGATTTTCTCAACATCTCATTTGTTTTTTTTGACTCTACTGCCAAACTAGCTACTAAGTCTCTCAACTCTTGATCAGTCATTTTATACCTCAGAACATTTTTATTAAGTATTTTAGCACACTACATGATAAAAAGCAAGTTATATTTCAGTTTGAAATATAACTCGTATCAATTCTCCCATCGGAGGCAATGCTTTAAAATGTGCTCTTCTTTGTTTGCTGACTCATTGCCATCGCTATACCTATCAAAATAAGCATCGCTGGTAGTACTTGCAGTTTAAATCTTACTGCCATTCCTAGATTTGTAGGAGATATGATGACATATAGTAGTGACCAAGAAAAGATAAGCATTATATAAAATCTCAGATATCTATTGTTATAAATATCTTTCCATTTTTTAAATATATACTTATAAGATAGGTAAAATAAGATGACATTTTCGATAGCAGCAAGTGCTGTAAAAGGATTTCTTATATCCCATGGCATAGGGCGATAAAGTGAAGTAAAAAGATTTGGGATATAGTAGAGCAAGTAATCTCCAAAACCAGTGATCATATGTACTCCTACGCTACTGCCTCCATAAGAAAGATTTTTAGATGTTTCAGCCATTTTTGAAAATGCTTGATCAAATGATGAGATACCTTGTGTTTGTAAAAATTGCAGTGCTGCAATAGCAAATATAGGAACAACGATGATAAAAAATATAAAATTTTTAATAGAGTTGATTTTGATAAAATAGAAAAATATACTTGTTATCATGATAATAGACCACCAAGATCTGATATAAGAAACCCACCATATAGCTATGATAATCATCAGCAAATATCTAAGCTTAAAATTATCTATGATATGAATAAAAGCATAAGAAAACACTCCTATGAAAAATAGATTTAACGGATCTTTGCCAAGTATAGAAGACCAAAACAATACAGTAGGAAATAAGAAAAATATATAGATAAATCTATCATCTATTTTAAGATCACTTTTTTGCATGATATATTCATAAGTTTTATAAAGCAAAATCAATCCTAAAAAACCGATAAAAGCATTTAATACTTTTAAAGAGTAGTAACTATCTCCAACCAATAAAGTAAAATAACTATTTATAGATGCTACATTTTCAGTACCAGTACTATTGATAGATGGAAAATGGCGAATAAATGCTTTCATCGCGTAGTAGTATGTATCCATCCAACGATATTTTAGCTCATAAAAGAGCATAAAAATGAGTGTTATACCAAACCCTTTTATGATCCAGATATTTAATAGCTTTTTATTTTTTGTAAATAGTACAAAGATTGTCAAACCTATAAAAGTTAAAACACCTAAAAAAAACTCATAATAGTAGGTGTTGCTATATCTTTCTATCCAGCGTACTTCAAATACTGACTTGCTCAAAGATTCGAGATTTATCAAAATTGCAAAAAGAGCAATAAACAAAAAAACACTTATAGCAATGATACGCTTATCTTTCATGTTTGTTTCATATCCTTAAATAGCAGTAACCATTTTTATAAGCTTTAAATAAAGTTTACAGTTTTCATCATAATTAAACTCTTTTTCGATCTTTTTAAAATTATTTTCTGACATTTTTACTCTTAAGTCTCTATCTAAATAGAGCTTTTCAAAAGCATCAAACCATTTATCTAAACTATCTGCTAGATAACCATTTATCTCATTTTTTACCAAAGAGCAATTGATCCCTACCGGAGTTGCAATAACTGGCTTTTTACATGACATGTACTGGATGAGTTTAAAACCACACTTTCCCTTGCTCCATGGAGTATCATGTAGTGGCATTATACCTATATCAAAGTTTAATATATCTTCTATTTCTGTCTCTTGTGACCAAGAAATGATGTTTAGATGATGGTTTTTTATATCTTTGTTTGATAGTAAACTTTTATCAAATCCTACCAAGTTAAACTCCACATTTGGGTAATACTCTATAAACCTTTTCATAGCAGGTAAAATTTTCAAGATATAGATACTTGTTGTTTTTGATCCTATCCAGCCAATTATAAAGGTATTATTTTTCTTTTGCTTGAAAGTTTTCATTTTATTTTTATACTTATTTAACAATACAACTGTAGGTAATCGCATGATGTTTTTGTTGTATTTTTTTGCATATGATTCTAGGTATTTGTTACAAATTATTACATGATTGGCATATTTTATGACTTTTGCTATCTTGTTTTTTAAAAATACCTTAATCAATACATTGTTATTTATATCATATTTATGAAATATAGCATCATCATAATCTACGATATATTTAATACCTCGTTTATGTAAAAGATATTCAAATAGTGCTGGAAGATAAGGAAAAAGTTCATACTCAATCAACACTAAATCATATCTATTTTTAAAGATAAATAACTCTAGCAGAAGTATAAATCTATAAAAATAAGCAAAAATTACAATGAGTATTTTTTTGATTTTATTTGATGAGCTAAAGTATGATTTACCAAAGAGTGGTTTTATACTCATATCTATATCATTTTTTTTGAAGCAACTTTGATAGTTGTAAAATCGGTATCTACTACTTGGTCCTTCGTAGGAGTATTTTGTGAGGGCTAGGATATTCATCTGGTCCAGCCCAGTGCTCGCATCTTGATCTCACTGATAGAATTAGCATAAAAAGTAAATCTTGGATAAATATCCCTCCCATATGTAGCATACTCTTCATCAACTAATAAAATATGTTTGAGTCCATTGTCACGCAGATAATCAAATTGATTATTTTTGTAACTACCACTTGGAAAAGCATAGATATCTAAAGGCAACCGTAGCTTCTCATCAAAAAAGCGTTTACATTTTTGAAAATCTTCTTTAAAAAAATCATCTGATTCTATGCCCATCGATTCATGACTATATGAGTGTGCACCGATTTCATAATTTTTGGAAAGAGACTTGATCTCTTCTGCCGACAGCATCCTTGTAAAAGACACCTCAACTTTTCGCATCGCCTCTTCGATCACTCTCCATAGTCTTTTTCGCTCTGTCATCGGTCTCATTTTCAAAAAGCGTGTCAGTGCTAGACCATACTGCACCTGATTTGAAGTCATCAGTTTCATTGAAAATCCATCCAATTGCATCTCGTTGACCAATTTTATAGGTGCTACATTCAAAAAATCCCCAAGCATCACATCCCATACCGGTAAGTCTGTTTCAACACATGAAGGAATGATATTTTGATTTGCCGAAACACCATACTTTTCCATCAACGCAACCGCATACTCGATAAAATCATAAAAACCGTCATCAAAAGAGAGAATGAGATTTGGTTTTGTGCTATTTCTATACTCTTCGATTTCTGCAAAGGTAATGACATTGAACTCTTTTGTAATAAACTTTAGTAATTCTTCGAAATGTTTAGGAGATAAAGAGGGATAAAAGGGGTTTGTATTTTCTGAAACTCTATGTAAATTTAATATCACAAGACTTTTGTTTTGTTTTATTAATTTAAGGTATTGTTTATCAATCTTCAAAATATCTAAAGTCTTAAAAAAGAATTCTTTATATATTTTTTTGATAGACATTATCTATTTCCACAGTTACATGAAAAAAGGAACAGCTTTATTTCGTTATTTAATTTAAACGATTGAATACCTTTTTTATACAAAAATTTATAGTTGAAATAAGCTTTTATAACTTTTACTATCGTCCAATCTTTTGTATAAAACAACTTTCCATTAGTACAAATCTGATCTTGTGGAATTGCATTTAAAGGCATTTGATTCTTTACAATACAAACTATTACTTTTGTATATAAATCAAATCCATGCTCCATTACTTTATAGTGAAGTTCAAACAAGTTTTCACTACCATCTAGTTTTGTAAGTTCTGTTGCAATTACAGCTCCTGAATCTATTCCTTGATCAAGCTTCATTACAGTATTTCCAATTAAATAATAATTCTCAGCTAAACACCAATTGGTACAATTTGGACCACCTTTAATATAAGGTGACACCCCAGTATGTAAATTCAATATAGTACAACCAATCTTCTCTGCTTCGTCTATGATCTCTTTTCTTATCATTGTTGTAGCTGATACAATAATTAAGCCGGGCTTTTTCTCTTTTATATAATTAATTACCGTTTTGTCATTAATATTGTCTACTTTCTGACATTTAATATTTTTAGGTATTGTTGGATATTGTTTTCTATATGTTTTTTTTAATTTCTCCCACGCAAACCTAAATGGTAACTCAAATGGGACTCTCATAGCTCTTTTTGCAAAATAAAAAAGAGTTTTTTTCTTTTTGGGCAAAATGTTTTTTGATCTAAATACTGTATCAATAATTATCTCTTTGCTTATTTTATTAATTAAAGCTACTTGTATTGGGCAATCATTAACAAAAACAGCAATAATCACAGCTTCTCCTAAATTTTATTTCAATAATACTTTTAATATATCAACCAATCCAACAATATTTTTATTTTTAATATGCCAAGATGCCAACATTTTTACGATTTTTAGTCTCATTATTAAAGTATCTGTATAAGATATTGTAGGTATATCTCTTATATTGTTTAATAAATCCAAGTATCCTTTTCTCCAACCCTTCATATCACTCATGGCAGATGTTTTTGTTACTCTATAGTAATACATAGTTTTTGGAATAAAACCAAAAGTAATATTTGTCGAAGAAAGTCTCAATAAAAACAGTATATCCTCAGCGTGTGTCATACCTTCTTGGAATTTTATACTATTTAATCTATTTTTTCGGATCATATATCCTGGATTAAAAAACATTTTATTATCTAAATGTAGTGTATTTTTTAATACACTTTTAAAAGCAAACGGTTGGTAACTTTTTATTTCATATTCTAATTTTTCATCTCGAATACTGATTTTTCCATGAACAACATCAACACTAGGATGATATTCAAAATAGTATACTCTTTCTTCTATTGCATACTTAGGAAACATATCATCAGCATCCAAAAAAGTAATATACTCTCCTTTTGCTATCTCTAACCCTCTGTTTCTAGCCGCACTTACACCTCTATTTTCTTGCTCAATTAAAATTATTCTTTTATCTTCAAAACTTTTTATAGTATCTGCTGTAGAGTCAGTGCTACCATCATTTATAATGATTAGTTCCCAATTAGTATAAGTTTGGTTTATTACAGATTCGATTGATTCTTTTATATATTGTTGAGCATTGTATGCAGGCATGATAATTGAAACTAAAGGTAGATTGTTCACTACATGATCTCCTCTTGTTCTATTAGTTTTTTTATATCTTCTATATCCAACCACTCGCTATTTTTACCAGAGTGATACTCAAATCCATCATCTACCATTAAAGCATCAGTTTTTTTGCAGTACTCATCTCTATCCCAATTACCATCAGTTGGACAGATTATATAATAGTTATCTCTTTTGACAGTTGCAAAAGATTCATACTCACTAATCATAACTTCATGTAGTTTTTCTCCTTTTCTGATGCCAACTTCTCGATGTTCGATATTTGGTGCAATGGCTTTTGCAACATCTATAATCTTGTACGATGGAGCGATAGGTACGATGATCTCTCCTCCCCAACCATTTTTTAAAGCATACATGACTAGATCTATACTCTCTTGTAGTGTTATACTAAAACGGGTCATTTTTTTATCAGTTATTGGTAAAAAATTTTGATCTTTTATGGTCATAAAAAATGGAACAACAGATCCTTTACTACCAAAAATATTTCCATACCTCACTACAGAAAATTTTATTGATTCATTATTGTCATCACTATTTGCAAAAACAAAAAGTTTCTCTAGTAGTAGCTTACTTGCACCATAGACATTGATAGGTGAGGCTGCTTTATCAGTAGATAGTGCTACTACATGATCGATACCATTGATAATTGATATATCGATGATATTTTGTGAACCTAGGATATTGGTTTTGACACACTCCATAGGATTTTGCTCAGCAGCTGGTACATGCTTCATTGCAGCAGAGTGAATTACGATATCCACATTTTTACTAACTTGTAATAATCTCTCTTTATCTCTAACATCTCCTAAAAGGTACTTTATAGGATATTTTTCCGTAGAAAATTCTTTTGACATGGCATGTTGCTTTTGCTCATCTCTTGAAAAGATTATTACTTTTTTAATCTTTGGATATTTTTTAAATATATAACGAACAAATGCTTTTCCAAAAGAGCCTGTACCACCTGTGATGAGTATGGTTTTGTTATTAAGCATTATGTGTCCTATAGTGCGTCAAAAGGGTTTAATAGTTGGTAGTCTAAGTATAAAAAATCTTTAGTATTTCTAGTTACCAAACATAAGTTAAATATTTGTGCTGTTAATATGATGAAATTATCTGCCATTTTTATTTTCTTCTCTTTTCTATTTTGTAATGCTTTATTTATAATATTTTTTGAAATATTTATGATTTCAACCTCTTCTTCTTGATTAAAATTTAATAGTTATAATCGACTCTCATTGTATATATCTCTATCATTTTCTGCTCGTAATGATCGTTGCCATTTTACAGGATCATCTATGCGATTTTTCAAGATTCCAAATACATTTGATTTTTTTTCTACTGTATTTTGTGTGATTTGTACCTTGTTTTTCGGAATCTCTTTTAATAGATTGATAATCTTTTCCAAATAATCATTATTAACTTTTATAGTTAGAGTTTGCAT